>NZ_QZFV01000099.1:0-51174 GCF_003600245.1 Amycolatopsis panacis | reverse complement strand
CCGTTCGCCACTCATCCACACCCGAAGATGCTTCAGCGTTCGACTTGCATGTGTTAAGCACGCCGCCAGCGTTCGTCCTGAGCCAGGATCAAACTCTCCAACAATGAATGAGTCAATCCAGACTACATAATGTAACCTCAAAGGAAACCCCGACGAGGGGTTTCAAAACATAAAAGCTCTACTGGCTTAGTTCACTAGCACACTGTTGAGTTCTCAAGCAACACACCCACAACCAACCCGCAAGCGAGCCGATCATCAGCGTTGTTTCAAGCTATTTTCCCCCGAGCCATACCAGCTCGCACTGCGAAGCTCAAGGCTTCATCGGCGACTGGTTCAGCTCCGGAGGTTTGGGACCACCCACTCTACCACCAGTGTGGGAGCTTGGTTCGTGACCCCGGCGGCCGCCCGGTCTCCCTGGCGACGAAGAGAAGATTACATGCCCCGCAATAGCCCGCGAACAGGGGGGTCCCTTTTTTCGCGCCAAGCCCCTGACCTGCCTCGATCCGGCGCACTCAGCCAGATCGAGGCGAACAGGCCTTCAGGCGGCCCGCCGCTCCCCGTGTGTGGCCACCACCGTCACGGCCACGAGTCCCGCGGCGAGGACGGCCGTCAGGTGGATCGGGGCCGGGCCGAACGACGCGCCCAGGATCAGCAGGGCGGCGACCGGGAAGCCGACGGCGATCGGGCGGCATTCGTTCGTCGGACCGATGTGCAGGAGCCAGACGCTCAGCAGGAAAACCGCGACCGGGACGGTCACGGCCAGCGCGGTCGCGGTGCCGCCCAATTCGGTGTGGTGACCGGCGAAGTCCACGGCCAGTTCCAGGCCGCTGCCCACGGCGGCGGCCGAGCCGAAGATCAGGTAGTGGCCGTATCCCCAGCTCAACGCGGTACGGAGGGAATCACCACGGGTCAGGCGGGCGTGGCCGGGGCGGTCGAAGTACAGCCACCACATCGAGAACACGAGCACCAGCCCGGCCACGGCCAGCGAGACGAGATCGCCGGTGTGCGCGCCCGCGGCGAAGCCTTCCTTCACCGCGTTCGTCGCACTCAGCACGGTTTCGCCGAGCACGATCAGTGTGAACAGGCCATAGCGTTCGGCGATGTGGTGCGGGTGCCAGGTCGTGCCGGCGCGGCTTTCGGCCAGCAGCGGTACGGCGAACTCCAGCAGGACGAGTACGAGGAAGGTGGCCAGGGCCAGTGACTCGGGCAACGCGAGCCGGGCGATCCACAACACCTGTACGACTGTGATCCCGATGGCGTACGCGTACGCCGTCTTCGCCGTCTCAGGGGACTGACGTGCCGCGCGCAGCCACTGCACGACCGCGGCGAGCCGAAGCAGCACGTACCCGGCGACGACCACGTCGTAGTTCCCGTCGAAGGCGCGGTCGACTCCGGCGGCGACAGTGAGGCCCCCTGCGATCTGTACCAACGTCGCGAGGCGGTACGGCACGTCGTCGGTGTCGAAGGCCGAAGCAAACCAGCTGAAGCTCAGCCAGCCCCACCAGACGGCGAAGAAGACCATCGCGAAGCTGAGTACGCCGTGTCCGACGTGACCTTCGCCGAGCGCGTGGTGCAGCTGGGCCGCGGCCTGCCCGACGGCGACCACGAAACACAGGTCGAACAGCAGCTCCAGCGGTGTGGAGGCACGATGTTCCTCCTGCCGGTCCCGCGGCCGCATCGGCCGATACCACGGCCGGGTCCGCCCGGCCGGCGACGCTTCGTGGGCCATCCGTGCTCCCCGTTTCGGCTCGATTCCGGCCCATCCCAGCATGCCCGGGTCACCGAGGCGAACGGAAAACCGAAGCGAACGGAAAAGGCGGGCCCGGTTCCCCCTCTACCAGGCCCGCCCCTGCCTTCACCGCACTCGATCGCCCCCCAGGGCGCTCCCGGCGGTCGCCGTACGGTCCCCCGCGGACGCCGACGATCTCTGCCCGGGAGGTGACCTCGGGTGTCCACTCCCCGTTGTTACGGACTCCCTCGGCCTTCCCGGCCGGTCGACCCATCCCCGGTCGACCGATCGAATTGCCACTGTAGGTAGCGAAAGTGTCGTTCTGAAGGCCCCATAAGGTGTACTCGGTTGCTCTGAGTAGCGCCAGGGCTGGTTACGGGCTATCACTCGGATGGAGCATCACCTGGTGGCGGAAAGTAGTTCACCGATAGTACTCGGCGAGAGTGATCGACTCACCTGGCGTCCGGGGCCGTGACCTCAGCTGTTCGCGGTGATCCCGCGGATGCCCTTCAGCTCGCCGATGAGCATCGAACTGACCTTCACCGGGTAGTCGTATAGCGCGAAGACGGTCTGGTTCTTGCCGACGAGCTTGAGGTGCACCGGGGTCTCGCCCTTGTGGGCGAGCAGCGTGGACTTCAGCTCGCTGACCACGGACTGGTCGATCTTCTCCGCCGCGGCCAGCAGCACGAGCGGGGGGTCTTCGCCGCCGCTGCCGACAGCGGACAGGTCCAGCGGCACCAGACCGCCCCCGAACACCGACATCTTGTCCTCACGCCAGTTCACCCGGCCCTTGACCAGCACCGCGTTGTCCTCCACCAGATCCGCAGCGAACATCGAGTACGCCTTCGCGAAGAACAACACCTCCAACGCCGCATCCATGTCCTCCACCGTGCAGATCGCCCACGGCTCCCCGTTCTTGTTCACCCGCCGCTCCAGCGACGTCACCAAACCCGAGATCACGACCTCGCCCTCCCGCGGCGGATCCGCCAGCAACGCCGCGATCGACCGCGGCGCATGCTTGCGCAGAATCCGCTCCGCCCCGTCCAGCGGATGCGCCGACACATACAACCCCAGCATCTCCCGCTCATACGCCAGCAACTGCTTGCGCGGGTACTCCTCCTCACCGAACTTCAGATGCGCCAGCGGAGACGCCGACGGCGCCGCCTCCCCCGCACCGTCCTCCCCACCGAACGAACCGAACAGATCGAACTGCCCCATCGCCTCCTGCCGCTTCAGCGGCACCACCGCCTCCACCGCATCCTCATGCACCTGCACCATCGACAACCGCGTGTACCCCATCGAGTCGAACGCACCGGCCTTGATCAACGACTCCAGCACCCGCTTGTTACACGCCACCAGCTCCGACTTGTCCAGGAAATCAACGAACGACGAGTACTTTCCCTTCCCCTCCCGCGTCGCGATCACCGACTCCACCACGTTCGCCCCGACATTCCGGACCGCACCCAGCCCGAACCGGATGTCACCCCCGACTGCCGCGAACCGCAACGCCGACTCGTTCACATCCGGCGGCAACACCCGGATCCCCAACCGCCGGCACTCCGACAGATAGATCGCCGACTTGTCCTTGTTGTCCCCCACCGACGTCAGCAACGCCGCCATGTACTCCGCCGTGTAGTTCGCCTTCAGATACGCGGTCCAGTACGCGATCAGGCCGTACGCGGCCGCGTGCGACTTGTTGAACGCGTACCCGGCGAACGGCAGAATCGTGTCCCACAGCGCCTTGACCGCCTCGGACGAGAACCCGCCCGGCACCAGCGCGCTGGCCCGCATCCCCTCTTCGAAGCCCTCGTACTCCTTCTCCAGGACTTCCTTCTTCTTCTTGCCCATCGCGCGCCGCAGCGTGTCCGCTCGGCCCATCGTGTAGTCCGCGACCTTCTGCGCGATCTGCATGATCTGCTCTTGGTACACGATCAGCCCGTAGGTCTCGGCCAGGATCTCCCGCAGCGGTTCCTCCAGCTGCGGGTGGATCGGCTTGACCTCCTGCCGGTTGTTCTTCCGGTCGGCGTAGTCGTTGTGCGCGTTCATGCCCATCGGGCCGGGCCGGTACAGCGCGAGCACCGCGACGATGTCCTCGAACCCGGTGGGCTGCATCCGGCGCAGCAGATCGCGCATGGCGCCACCGTCGAGCTGGAACACGCCGAGTGTGTCCCCCCGGCCGAGCAGCCGGTACGCCTCGGGATCGTCGAAGCCGAGGCGGTCGAGGTCGATCTCCTCGCCGCGGTTGGCCTTGATGTTGGCCAGCGCGTCGCCGATGACGGTCAGGTTGCGCAGGCCCAGGAAGTCCATCTTCAGCAGGCCGATGTTCTCGCACGACGGGTAGTCCCAGCCGGTGATGATCGACCCGTCGTCGCGCTGCCACACCGGGATCGCGTCGGTGAGCGGCTCGCTGGACATGATCACCGCGCAGGCGTGCACGCCGGCGTTGCGGATCAGGCCTTCCAGGCCGCGGGCGGTGTCGAAGATCGTCTTGCACTCTTCGTCGGTCTCCACCAGCGTGCGGACCTCGGCGGCCTCGGCGTAGCGCTCGTGCTTCGAGTCGACGATGCCCGACAGCGGGATGTCCTTGGCCATGATCGGCGGCGGGAGCGCTTTCGAGATCTTGTCCGCGATCGAGTAGCCGGGCTGGCCGAAGTGGACCCGGGCGGAATCCTTGATCGCCGCCTTGGTTTTAATCGTGCCGAAGGTGATCACCTGTGCGACCCGGTCCGCGCCGTACTTCTCCGTGGCGTAACGGATCATCTCGCCGCGGCGGCGGTCGTCGAAGTCGATGTCGATGTCGGGCATGGACATCCGTTCCGGGTTCAGGAACCGCTCGAACAGCAGCTTCTGAGGAATCGGGTCCAGGTTCGTGATGCCCAGCGCGAACGCCACCAGCGCGCCGGCCGCCGACCCCCGGCCGGGACCGACCAGGATGCCGACCTCACGGGCGTGCTGGATGAGGTCGGCCACGATCAGGAAGTAGGCCGGGAAGCCCTTCTGCTCGATCACGCCGAGTTCGTAGTCGCACCGGTCCTCGTAGCCGTCCGGGACGCCCTCGGGGAACCGCCACTTCAGGCCCTCGGCGACCTGGTGGCGCAGCCAGGAGGCCTCGTCGTGCCCGTCCGGCACGTCGAACACCGGCATCCGGTCCTTGTGCGCGTACACATCCCCATACGACTGCACCCGCTCCGCGATCAGCAACGTCGAATCCGCCGCGCCCGGGACCTCCGTGTCCCAATACGCCCGCATCTCCTCCGCCGACTTCAGGAAATACCCGTCCCCGTCGAACTTGAACCGCGTCGGATCATTCAGCGTCTTCCCCGCCTGCACACACAACAACGCCGAATGCGTATCCGCCTGATCCTTCGTCACATAATGCGAATCATTCGTCGCCAACGGCCGCAAATCCAGCAACCGCCCGACCTCCAGCAAACCCTCCCGCACCGACCGCTCGATCGGCAGCCCGTGATCCATCAACTCCAGAAAGAAATTATCCGCCCCGAAAATATCCTTGTAATCCGACGCCGCCTGAATCGCGGCCTCCCGCTGCCCCAGCCGCAACCGCGTCTGCACCTCACCCGAAGGACACCCCGTCGTCGCGATGATCCCCGCCGCGTTCTCCGCGATCAGCTCCCGATCCATCCGCGGCTTCCGGTAATATCCCTGCGTCGACGCCAGCGACGACAACTTGAACAGATTCCGCAGCCCCGCCGCGTTCTCCGCGAGCATCGTCATATGCGTATACGCACCACCACCGGAGACGTCACCACCCTCACCGAACTCGTCCGACCCCCGCTGGCTCGCCTGCCCCCAGAACACCGGCTTCTTGTGAAACCGGCTCTCCGGCGCCACATACGCCTCAATACCGATAATCGGCTTCACACCATGCTTCTGCGCCGTCTGATAAAACTCATCCGACCCGTACATGTTCCCATGATCGGTCATCCCCACCGCCGACATCCCCAACCGGGACGCCTCCCCGAAGAGCGCCCCGATCTTCGCCGCACCATCCAACATCGAATACTCGGTGTGCACGTGCAAGTGGACGAAAGAATCGTTCGACACCGGCGAAAACCTCCCCTAAGCGGACGGAATCCAGGCTCCTGCGGCGGCGCGGCCCGGGGCTGCCACCCTAGTCCCGCGCATCCGCCGCGGCGGGAACGGCCCCGGGGCGATGGCCGTCGCCTGGCATCCTCCCTCGCGCACCGCTTTCCGGCGAGGTGCCCCGCCGGGCCGGGCGGCGAAAATCCTGCGTGCGGGCGGGACGTGTGGGGAAGGACACGGCGCTTGACTCCGGCCGGACGGGGACCGCACGATCGCGGGGTGAACCTGTCCGACAGCCGGATGGCCGGACCGCTCCCGCGGCGGATCAGCGCCATGGAGGCGGTGCTGACCCACCTGCGCGAGGCCATCGAGCGCGGCGACCTCACGGCCGGCGACCGGCTGCCGTCCGAGGCCCAGCTGAGCCGGGAGTACCAGGTCAGCCGGTCGGTCGTGCGGGAGGCGCTGCGCGGGCTGCAGGCGCTCGGGCTGACCGTCTCGCGGACCGGGCGAGGCACCTTCGTCACTGCGAGCGGCCCGCCGGAGAACCCCACGTTCGGAGGCTATTCGGCGCAGCACCTGCTTGAGGCGCGCCGCCACGTCGAGGTCCCGGTCGCCGGATACGCCGCGCTCCGGCGCAGCGACGAGGAGCTGGCGCGCCTGACCGGGTTGGCCGACCGGATGGACGCCGAGACCGGCGAGGCCGCGTGGGTGGCGCTGGATTCGCAGTTCCACGTCGCGATCGCGCGGGCCTCCGGCAACCCGGTGTTCGCGAAGGTGATCGAAGAGATCCGCGACGCACTCGCCCGGCAGTCTGCGTTCCTGAACCGGCTCGGCGACCGGCGGAGGGCTTCGAACGACGAGCACCGGCGGATCGTCGCCGCGATCACCGAGCGTGCCGAATCCGTTGCGGTGGCGGAGATGGCCACGCACCTCGACCATGTCGAGCAGACGTTGATCACGATCGTGCGGCCCGCCCGCGAGACCGACGCAGAAACGAGACCGACCGCGTGACCGAACAAACCCTGCCCTCCACCAGTACCGACGAAGCGGGAGGGACGGCCGGCGCGCGCGAGTTCATCAGCGAGAAAGGCGCGTACGTCGCCGGCTGGTTCTTCGTACGCAAGCGGATCGGCATGAGCGCGTTCGAGCGGGCCGAGTCATGACCCCGGCCCACCGCGCACCGCGCCACGTGCCCTTGGTCCACCTGCTACGCGACGGCATGGTCGAAGGCGTGCACCACGGTTCGGTGGTGGTACTGGCACAGGACGGTTCGACCGTGTTCGAGGCAGGCGATCCGGACGTCGCGATGTACCCGCGTTCCACCGCGAAACCGTTACAGGCCACCGCGATGGCCCGGCTGGGGCTGAGGCTCGGCGCGTCCGGGTTCGCCATCGCCGCGGCCAGCCACTCCGGCGAGCCGATGCATCTTGCCGCGGCAGCGGAGACGCTGGCCGGCCACGGGCTGGACGAGGACGCGCTGGGCAACCCCGGCGATCTCCCGTTCGACCCGGTCGAACGGGACGCCTGGGTGGCCGCGGACCGCAAGCCTTCGCGGCTCGCGCACAACTGCTCCGGCAAGCATGCGGCGATGCTCGCGACCTGTCGGGAACGGGGCTGGGACCTCGCGGGTTACCTCGACCCCGGACATCCGCTGCAGCAGGCGATCCGCGAGACCGTCGAAGACCTCACCGGGGACGCCGTGGCGCGAGTGGCCGTGGACGGGTGCGGCGCGCCGCTGTTCGCGGTGTCGCTGCGCGGCTTGGCCCGAGCGGCGGCGCGGATCGCCACCGCCCCGGCGGACAGCCCCGAAAGGCTTGTCGCGGAAGCGATTCGGCAGCAGCCCGAGCTGGTCGCCGGTACCCGCCGCGACGTCACCGGCTTGATGCGGGCAGTGCCGGGGCTGATCGCGAAGGACGGTTTCGAGGCCGTCCAGCTCGCCGCGCTGCCCGACGGCACGTCGATCGCGGTGAAGATCGCCGACGGTGGCGACCGTGCCCGCAAGGCCGTGCTGGCCGCCGCGCTGGCGTACGCGGGCGTCCGCGAAGAGGTGCTCGCGCCGTACCGGGATCCCTGCTTGCAAGTGATCACCGGACTCGCCACCCCGCACGCCGTGGAGGGGTAGCTTCGGAAAGGTCCGTGGAAGGAAAGGCTGGCGTGTGCTGAAGAGAATCATCGACCGGGTCACTGACCGTTTTCTCGGCCTGCCGGTGGCCGAAGGACCGGCGCCGGTCCTCGTCAAGGGCCTGCGCATCCCGATGCCGGACGGCGTGCACCTGATCGCCGACCGGTACGTCCCGGCCGGGATGCACTCCGGGCCGGTGGTCCTGATCCGCACGCCCTACGGCCGCGGCATGCCCATCGGCAAGCTGCTCGGCGAGACCTTCGCCCGGCACGGCCTGCAGGTGGTGGTGCAGAGCGTCCGCGGCACCTTCGGTTCCGAGGGCGAGTTCCGGCCGTTCCACACTGAGCGGGAGGACGGCCTCGCCACCGCCGAATGGCTGCGCGCGCAGCCCTGGTGCGACGGCAGGCTCGGCACGGCGGGGCCGAGTTACCTCGGGCACACGCAGTGGGCGATCGGCCCGTACCTGGACCCGCCGCTGGAGGCCATGTGCCTGGCCGTCACCAGCTCGGAGTTCGCGACCATGTTCTACCCGGGCGGCGGGTTCGCCACGGACAACCTGGTCTCCTGGACCGCGACCATCAGCCGGCAGGAGGAGCGGTTCGCCGGGCTGCCGAACCCGCGGCAGCAGCGCCGCACCCGGCAGGCGATGGCGCATCTGCCGATGAGCGGCGCGGACGTCGCCTCGGTCGGCCGCCAGGTGCAGTTCTTGCAGGACGTGGCCGCGCATGCGGAACCTGGTGACGACTACTGGGCGATCTGCGATCACACCGACCAGGTCGCCGGGCTGACCGTGCCGGTCACCATGTCCACCGGCTGGTACGACCTGTTCATCCGGCGGCAGCTGCTGGACTTCCGGCTCCTGCAGGACGCCGGACGCGGCCCGCGGATCACCGTCGGCCCGTGGGCGCACAGCGACCTGGGCGGGATCCGGGCGCTGATGCAGGATCAGATCTCGTTCCTCACCGCGCAGTTCAGCGGCAACCACACCGAATTGCAGCGCGCGCCGGTACGGATCTTCTTGCAGCAGGCCGGTTCCTGGCTCGACTTCGACCATTGGCCGCCGCCGGCCACCGCGACACCGATGCACCTGCGTCCGGTCGGCGGGCTGGGCGAGGCGGTGACCGGGACTGCTGCGCCGACCCCGTTCACCTACGACCCGGCGGATCCGACCCCGGCGGTCGGTGGCCCGCTGCTGACCGGCGACACCAAGCAGAAGGACAATTCCGCGGTCGAAGCCCGGGACGACGTACTGGTGTTCACCGGCGAGCCACTCGCCGCGGACCTCGACGTGATCGGCGACGTGTCGGCGACCGTCCACGTACGCACCGAACTCGGCGACGCCGACGTGTACGTGCGGCTGTGCGACGTCGACACCGCCGGGGTCTCGCGCAACGTCACCGACGGGATCCTGCGGCTGCGGCCAGGCGTGCCGGCGGCCGATGAGGACGGCATCGTCCGCGTCGAGGTGGAGCTGGACCCGACCGCGTACCGCTTCCGCCGCGGCCACCGTCTGCGCGTGCAGGTGGCCGGTGGCGCGTTCCCGCGGTTCGCCCGCAACCACGGCACCGGCGAGCCGGTCACTTCGGCCGTCTCGGGCAAGCCGAACCGGTTCGAGGTGTTCCACGACGAAACCCGGCCCTCACAGGTGATGCTGCCGATCTTCACCCCGTGACCGCCCGCTGATGGGTGGTGAGCCGCCCGTCGTCGTGCAGTACGTGCAGCAGCAGTTCCGGTGGGTGGCCGCGAGTCACCGGGCCGCCCTCGGCCCAGTCCCGATCGGAGCCGGGTTCGCCCGGCAGCAACGAGCCGGAGACCACGCCGGGAGCGGGATTCCGGCGAAGGTCGTGGCAGCGCCGGTATGCACGTGCCCGCACAACAACGCGGTCACCGTGGGATGCCGCCGCAGCACCTCGGCGAGCCGGTCCTCGCCGGTCTGACGGATCCGGTCGACCGGCGGCACACCCACTTCCACCGGCGGAAGGTGGCAGGCGACCAGTGCCGGTCCGTCGTGGCCGGAGAGCACGGCGTCGAGCCAGCTCAGCGTTTCGTCGGCAAGGTATCCGACGCCGCGACCGGGGATCGTCGAGTCGCAGGCGGCGATCAGTACGCCGCCTGCTTCGACCGCCGTGTTCACCGGCTTGTCCCCGGCGTGCCCGCCGAGCAGCGCCTCGCGAAACGGGCCGCGCGCGTCGTGATTGCCCCACCGGCGCCGTGTGCTGGAGCAGCTCCGCCGCGCGCCGGTATTCCGCGAGCAGCCCGTGGTCGGTGAGGTCGCCGGTGACGACCACCGCGGTCAGCGGGACCTCGCGCAGGTGTCCGAGCACGGCGGCCGCGCGGGCGTCGGCGCGTTCCCCACCGTCGAGGTGGAGGTCGGACAGATGCGCGAAAATCCGCATTGCGGTCAGCTCCTTTCCAGCAGCGCCAAGGCTTTCACCCAGTTCCGCACGAGCAGCGCGGACGCCGTGGGCAGGTCGCCCGCGCGCAAGGCCTCGGCGATCCCCCGATGTTCACCGATGCTTTCCGCGACCCGCGAAGGCCCACTGAGGTACCGCGACTCGTAGCGTTTCAGCAGCGGTTTCGTCTGCTCGATCAAGCGCAGCAGGTGTGGGTTGCCGCAGCGGGACAGCAGCAGCGCGTGCCATCGATTGTCCATTTCGGACAGTTCCGGTCCGGTGCCCGCCTCGGCCATCTCCTCGGCCAGCCGGTCCAGTGCGTCCGCCACAGTGGCCAGTTCCAGTGGCGGGCTCCAGCGCAGCGCGAGTGCTTCCAGCTCCGCGATCAGCGGGTACAGCCGGCGCGCCTCCTCCGGGTCGAGCGGCGCGACCAGGAAGCCCCGGCCCGGCGCGGCCACCAGCAGCCCGCGGTCGGCGAGCCCGATCAGCGCCTCCCGCAGCGGGGTGCGGCTGACCCCCAGCTCCCGGGCGAGATGCACCTCGTTGATCCGGTCGGCGAGCCGGCCGTCGAGCACCCGGGCGGTGATCTCGTCGAGCAGATCGCCCCGCAGTGGACGTTTCGTCATGCTCCAGTATTGCATGCAGTAATGTCGTACTGTATTCAGTTCGCATGACCCTCCCTCCGTTCGACGTCACCCGTGCCCGAGCCGACACCCCCGGCTGCGCCGGTGTCACGCACTTCGACAACGCCGGCTCCGCCCTCCCTCCGGCACAGGTCACCGACACGGTCGTGGACTATCTGCGCGATGAGGCGCTACGCGGGGGCTACGAAGCCGAAGCCGCCGCAGCCGATCGGATCGAGGCCGTCTACACGTCGGTCGCCCGGCTGCTCAACGCCGCGCCGGACGACATCGCGCTGACCGACAACGCGACCCGCTCGTGGCAGGCGGTGTTCTACGCACTGTCGTTCGGCGCAGGTGACCGGATCCTCACCTCCCGGGCCGAATACGCCAGCAACGCCATCGCCTACCTGCAGATCGCCCGCCGGACCGGCGCCGTCGTGGAAGTGGTGGACGACGACGAGACCGGCCAGCTGGACGTGGCCGATCTCCGTCGCCGGGTGGACTCGCGGGTGAAGCTGATCGCGGTGAGCCACGTGCCGACGCAGGGCGGACTGGTGAACCCGGCCGAGGAGATCGGGGCCGTGGCCCGCGAGGCGGACATCCCGTTCCTGCTCGACGCCTGCCAGTCCGCCGGGCAGCTCGACCTCGACGTGACCCGGCTCGGCTGCGACGCACTGAGCGCTACCGGCCGCAAGTACCTTCGCGGCCCGCGCGGCACCGGATTCCTGTACGTGCACCCGCGGCTACGCGACCGGCTGGAGCCGGCGACGCTCGACCTGCACTCGGCAACCTGGACTTCACCCACCGAGTACGTGGTCGACCCGACCGCGAAACGCTTCGAGGTGTGGGAACGCGATTTCGCCGCCGTACTCGGCCTGGGCGCCGCAGTGGACTACGCGCTCGACTGGGGCCTGCCCGCAATCGAACGCCGCGTCGCCGCCCTTGCCGCGACCATGCGGGAACGACTCGGCGAACTCGACGGGGTCACCGTCCACGACGCCGGTACGCGCCGATGCGGACTGGTCACCTTCAGCCTGTCCGGCATGGCGTCCTCGGCGGTCAAGCACCGGCTGGCCAAGGCGGGCATCAACACGAGCGTCTCGAACGCGACCTCCGCCCAGTTCGACTTCACCGCCCGGCACCTGCCGAGCCTCGTCCGTGCCTCGGTGCACTACTACAACTCCACCGACGAGATCGACCGGCTGATCGCGGAGGTCGCGGCCCTCGCCCGCTGACGCCACCCGATCGACGCAGTATCTGCGGCGGCCGCCGCCACCTCCTGTGCCACGTACTCCCGTGGAATGCTGCGGCCGGGCCTGTCGAGGGGGCAGGCCCGGCGGGCAGGAAGCGAAAGGCCTCCCGGGCCGGCGTGGGGAACGCAGCTCCGGGAGGCCTTTCGGGTATTCCGGGGGTTCCCGGGACACGGAGTTTCGGGCGGCTCGGCCGATCCGGAGATCACCCGTTTGCCGCACTCCGCGATGTATTCACGGCCGATCCGGGCGCCTCTTGATCATGATCACCCGCACCTGGGGGTGCGCCGGCCGGGCTTGTCGAGGGGGCAGGCCCGGCCAGCGCGCAGGTGGTCCGCTCGCCGCGGATCAACGCCGCCGAGACCGGCCGCAGGGCTCTCGCCCACATTCACCCGGCCATTCACGACGGACCGGCGCGGCAGGTCCACCAGCGGCAGGTCCACAAACACGAACCCCCATCCGGCGAGTACTTCACCGTATGGGGGTTCATCCGGGTGGGCGCAGCAGGGATCGAACCTGCGACCGCTCGGGTGTAAACCGAGTGCTCTCCCGCTGAGCTATGCGCCCGGTCCGGCCGGTCCCCGCGGGGCCCGGCCGGGAGGTCCTCAGGCCAGTGCGGCCACGGCCTTCTTCCACGCCGCCTGGTCGCGGGCCTCGCCCGGCTGGTTGACCTCGGCGAAGCGGACGACACCGGTGGTGTCGATCAGGAAGGTGCCACGCACGGCCAGGCCCGCCTGGTCGTTGAACACGCCGTACTTCCGCGCCACCTCGCCGTGCGGCCAGAAGTCCGAGAGCAGCGGGAACTGGTAGTTCTCCTGCTCGGCCCACACCTTGAGGGAGAACCCCGCGTCGCACGAGACGCCGAGCACCTGGACGCCCTTAGTGTCATAGTCGCTGAACTCGTCGCGCAACTGGCACAGCTCACCGGTGCAGATCCCGCTGAACGCGAACGGGAAGAACACCAGCAGCACCGGCTTGTCGCCCTGGAACTGCGACAGGGTGACCGGCTGCTTGTTGTAGTCGTTGAGCGTGAAGTCCGGGGCCTGCGAACCGACCTCGACGGTCATACCGGCGATTCCTCTCCGAGCGCGAACGTGCCTGCCCGGCCACCCTATCGTGCGCGGTGGGCGGCGGGGCAGGCGCTCAGCGCTGCTTGGCCTTCGAGGACTTCGGCGACACCAGCCTGCTGCCGAGCCAATCCCCCACGCTGATGTTGGCGGTCTGGGCGAGCCCCACCTGGGGGACCGCCTCGGCGATCTCACTCGGCTCGACGTGCCCGGGCTGGCCGGTCTTGGGCGTCAGCACCCAGATCACCCCGTTCTCGTCCAGCGGACCGCGGGCGTCGACCAGAGCATCGCCCAGATCACCGTCCCCGTCGCGCCACCAGAGCAGGACCACGTCGATGACCTCGTCGGCGTCCTCGTCGAGGAGCTCCGCCCCGATCGTGTCCTCGATCGCCGCGCGGATGTCGTCGTCGACATCCTCGTCCCAGCCGATCTCCTGGACCACCATGTCCGGCTTGATGCCAAGCCTCTCGGCGACGCTGGCGTTGCCTGCGTCTCCCGCGGCGACCACTGCTTCCACTCCTCCAACTACGACGGAGCGCGGCGGGGGAACCGCCGCACTCGGATACACGGTTGCCGATAGCGAACACTGGTGCGGCGCTGTGCGCAACCGTCCACACCGGATCTTTCGCAAGTCGTGTCGCAGCACAGCGCCCCGGACCCCCGCTGAACCACCCTCCGGAGTGCCCTCCTTTAGGGTGGGAGGAGAGAAACGCGCGCGTGATACACCGCACGTGGGGAGTGGGGTACCCGGGGCGACTCTTGTTACCGAACAGTAGCGGTGACGGGCGCCGGTCCGGGGACGACGATGGAAGTCGGCGAGCACTCCCGCCCACCAGCACGACCAGCTACAAGGAGACCCCTTGGCCCCGCAGAACGACGGCGCCTCCGGCAAGGAGACCCCGGCTCGCGTACGCGTCATCCGTGACGGACTCGCGGCGCACCTGCCCGACATCGATCCGGAGGAGACCGCCGAGTGGCTGGACTCCTTCGACGAAGCGCTGGCCCGGGGTGGCCGGCAGCGCGCCCGTTACCTGATGCTCCGGATCCTGGAGCGGGCCCGGGAGCGCAACGTAGGGGTCCCGGCACTGACGTCGACCGACTACGTCAACACCATCCCCACCGAGAACGAGCCCTGGTTCCCCGGCGACGAGGAGATCGAGCGCCGCTACCGCCGCTACATCCGGTGGAACGCGGCGATCATGGTGCACCGGGCGCAGCGGCCGGGCGTCGGCGTGGGCGGGCACATCTCCACCTACGCCTCCTCCGCCGCGCTGTACGAGGTGGGGTTCAACCACTTCTTCCGCGGCAAGGACCACTCCGGCGGCGGCGACCAGGTCTACTTCCAGGGCCACGCCTCCCCCGGCATGTATGCCCGCGCGTTCCTCGAAGGACGGCTGTCCGAGCAGCAGCTCGACGGGTTCCGCCAGGAGTACAGCCACGCCGGTGAGGGCGGCGGCCTGCCCTCCTACCCGCACCCGCGGCTGATGCCGGAGTTCTGGGAGAACCCGACGGTCTCCATGGGCCTGGGCCCGATGAACGCGATCTACCAAGCGCGGTTCAACCGCTACCTGCGCGACCGCGGCCTCAAGGACACCTCCGACCAGCACGTGTGGGCCTTCCTCGGCGACGGCGAGATGGACGAGCCGGAATCGCGCGGGCTGATCCACGTGGCCGCGGGCGAGGGCCTGGACAACCTGACCTTCGTGATCAACTGCAACCTGCAGCGCCTGGACGGGCCGGTGCGCGGGAACGGCAAGATCATCCAGGAGCTGGAGTCCTACTTCCGCGGCGCGGGCTGGAACGTGATCAAGGTCATCTGGGGCCGGGAGTGGGACGCGCTGCTCTCCGCCGACCGCGACGGCGCGCTGGTCAACCTGATGAACGTGACCCCGGACGGCGACTACCAGACCTACAAGGCCAACGACGGCGCTTTCGTCCGCGAGCACTTCTTCGGCCGCGACCCGCGGACGAAGGAGCTGGTCAAGGACCTCTCCGACGCCGACGTCTGGAACCTCAAGCGCGGCGGGCACGACTACCGCAAGGTGTACGCGGCGTACAAGGCGGCGATGGAGCACCACGGCCAGCCGACGGTGATCCTGGCGCACACCATCAAGGGCTACGGCCTCGGCCCGTCGTTCGAGGGCCGCAACGCCACGCACCAGATGAAGAAGCTCACACTCGACGACCTGAAGCTGTTCCGGGACGCGCAGCGGATCCCGATCAGCGACGAGGAGCTGGAGCGCGACCCGAAGCTGCCGCCGTACTACCACCCTGGCCCGGATTCGCCGGAGATCCAGTACCTGATCGGCCGCCGCCGCGCGCTCGGCGGGTACCTGCCCGAGCGCCGGCCGAAGGCGGCCAAGGCACTGGTGCTGCCCGGCGACAAGATCTACGAGGGCATCCGCAAGGGCTCGGGCAAGCAGGAGGTCGCCACCACGATGGCGTTCGTCCGGCTGGTCCGCGAGCTGGCCAAGGACTCCGAGATCGGCAAGCGCGTGGTGCCGATCATCCCGGACGAGGCACGCACCTTCGGGCTGGACTCGATGTTCCCCACAGCCAAGATCTACAACCCGCACGGCCAGACCTACACCTCGGTCGACGCGAGCCTGATGCTGGCCTACAAGGAGTCGGAGAAGGGCCAGCTGCTGCACGAGGGCATCAACGAGGCCGGCTCCACCGCGTCGTTCACCGCCGTCGGCACGTCCTACGCCACACACGGCGAGCCGATGATCCCGATCTACATCTTCTACTCGATGTTCGGGTTCCAGCGCACCGGCGACGGCCTGTACGCGGCGGCGGACCAGATGGCCCGCGGGTTCGTGCTCGGCGCCACCGCCGGGCGCACCACGCTGACCGGTGAGGGCCTGCAGCACGCGGACGGGCACTCGCTGCTGCTGGCCGCGACGAACCCGGCCGTGGTGGCCTATGACCCGGCCTACTCGTTCGAGATCGCGCACATCGTCAAGGACGGCCTGCGCCGGATGTACGGCGACACCGGGCCGGACGGCAACGGCGAGAACGTGTTCTATTACATGACCATCTACAACGAGCCGTACCAGCAGCCGGCCGAGCCGGAGAACCTCGACGTGGACGGTCTGCTCAGGGGCCTGTACCGCTACGCCGAGGCCCCCGCGGGCGACGGCCCGGAGGTGCAGATCCTGGTCTCCGGCGTGACCATGCCGGACGCGCTGAAGGCGCAGCGGCTGCTGGCCGAGGATTGGGGCGTGCGGGCCGCGGTGTGGTCGGCCACGTCGTGGGGCGAGCTGCGCCGCGAGGCGGTCGCGGCCGACCACGACAACCTGCTGTACCCGGGCGACTCGCCGCGCGTGCCGTACGTCACGCGGAAGCTGTCCGGGGCGGCCGGGCCGGTCGTGGCGGTGTCGGACTGGATGCGCGCGGTGCCGGACATGATCCGCCCGTGGGTGCCCACCGACATGCTCACGCTCGGCACGGACGGATTCGGCTTCTCCGACACCCGCCCGGCTGCGCGGCGTAAGTTCCTGGTGGACGCCGAGTCGATCACCGTCGGCGCGCTGTCCGCGCTCGCCGCGCGCGGGGAGTTCGACCGGGCTCGGGTCGCCGACGCCGCCCACCGCTACCGGATCGACGATGTCACGGCCGCCGGGCCGCAGACCTCGGACTCCGGCAGCGCGTAACACCAGCGAGAATGCTGTGAAGGGTCCCTTCACGGACGCTGAGTCCGTGAAGGGACCCTTCACAGCCATCGCGAAACGGTGACCTGAGGAAGGGTGATCGAGCGTGCCCCAGCGCCGCCTGCCCCGGCCGAGCGAGCTCAAGCAGATCCTGCGGCCGAAGCCGATCGTGCTCGACCCGACGGACCGGCGGCTGGGCGCCGCGCACACGATCGCCGACCTGCGCACGGCCGCGCGCAAACGCACCCCGCGGGCGGCGTTCGACTACGCCGACGGCGCGGCCGAGCTGGAGGACAGCCTCCTGCGGGCACGGCAGGCCTACCGGCGCGTGGAATTCCATCCGAACGTGCTGCGCGGAGTGTCCGATGTGGACACCAGCACGGAGATCCTCGGCGAGCGCGCGGAGCTGCCGTTCGCCTTCGCCCCCACCGGGTTCACGCGGATGATGCAGCACGAGGGCGAGTGCGCGGTGGGCCGGGTGGCCCAGCGCAACGGCATCCCGATGAGCCTGTCGACCATGGCCACCGCCTCGATCGAGGACCTCGCCGCGGCCGCGCCGCACGCGCGCAAGTGGTTCCAGCTCTATGTCTGGCGAGACCACGGCGCGGGCGAGGACCTGATGAACCGGGCTTGGGACAGCGGCTACGACACGCTGCTGCTGACCGTCGACACGCCCGTCGCCGGCGCCCGGATGCGCGACGTGCGCAACGGTCTCACCATTCCCCCGGCGCTGACCCTGAAGACCTTCGCCGACGGCGCGCTGCACCCCGCCTGGTGGTTCAACCTGCTCACCACCGAACCGCTCAGTTTCGCTTCGCTGAGCCATTTCGACGGCACCGTCGCGGAGCTGCTGGAGAAGCTGTTCGATCCGACGCTGGACTACGGCGACCTCGACTGGGTCCGCCGCACCTGGCCGGGAAAGCTCGTGGTCAAGGGCGTGCAGAACGTGGACGACGCCCGCGAGATGGTGCGCCACGGCGCGGACGGGATCGTGCTGTCCAACCACGGCGGCCGTCAGCTCGACCGCGCGCCGACGCCGATCGAGCTGCTGCCCGCGGTCCTCGACGCCGTCGAAGGCGCCGCCGAGGTCTGGGTGGACACCGGCATTCTCTCCGGCGGCGACATCGTGGCCGCGCTCGCCCGCGGGGCGGACGCGGTGCTGATCGGCCGCGCCTTCCTGTATGGCCTCATGGCGGGCGGCGAACGCGGCGTACAGCGTTGCGTGGACATCCTGCGTACGGAGCTGATCCGTACGATGCAGCTGCTCGGCGTCCGCCGGATTCAGGATCTGCGCCCTTCGCACGCGACGCTTCGCTGACCTGCGACGACCTAGGCCATTAGAGGGAACCCGGCAGCGTTCCCGTATCCAGTGATGTTCATCACGTCTCTTACCCGACGGTACGACGAAGGGGGAACGCGATGATCACCGAGCTGAGCGGCCGGGCACTCGCGATGCTGCGCGCGGTCGCGGCCGGGCGCGCCGAGCTGACCTGCAGCTGTGAGCCCGATCTGCGGGTGGACGGCCTGCCCTGCTGCGACCAGCCGGCGGCACACGCACTCGCGCGGGATGGCCTGATCCGCGCACACGACGCGGTCGGGGCCGGGCAGTGGACCCGGGCCGAGCTGACCGACGACGGCCTGCTGGCACTCGGCCTGCCGCGCGCCTGCTGAATTCTGCTGATCGTTGCCGGACGGAAAAGCCTTGCCCGGCAACGATCAGTGTCCAGCACGGTCGGCCGCCGTGGTGACCTGCTCCGGTGCGCGGACCCGCCGGGCCGACCGGCTCCAGCTGATCCAGCCGTGCACGACCAGCCCGGTGAAGACGAGGTAGATGGCGGCCGAGAAGTACAACCCGGAGCTGATCTGCAGGGGCACGCCGATCGCGTCGACCACCAGCCAGACACCCCAGAACTCGACCAGCCCGACGCCCTGCGCGGCGAACGCGACCAGCGTGCCGACGAAGATCGCGGCGTCCGGCCACGGCGCCCACGAGGCGTCGAGCGCCTGGAGCGCGAGCGCCAACGCGACCGTGCCCACGGCCAACGCGGCCAGCATCGCGGCCCGCTCGGTCCACCGGCCCGTGCGCACGACCACGCCGTAAACCGGATCACTGCGCCGGTGCCAGGCCCACCAGCCGTAGAGCGAGATGAGCAGGATGGCGATCTGCCGGCCGGCCAGCCCGCCGAGGTGCGCGGAAGCGTGGACCGAGAACAGCAGCACGGTCGCCGCGACCTGCACCGGCCAGGTCCAGAGCGTGCGCCGCTCGGCAAGGAACACCACGGCCAGCGCGAACAGCTGACCGGCCAGCTCCGCGATCGAGATCCACTGGCCCAGCACGGTCACCCCGTGGTGCAGCAGGAAATCCACGTCCGCCCCTTCCGTCCTGGGGACGCCAACATCCTGCCCGGCAAGACCATTCCCGCGAAACCGTGCGGTGACAGGCATTCCCGCCTCGCGGGACGGCCGGAGGTCCTGCACCCGCCCTGGCACCGGACCTCCGCCGGGTCACCGCCCGTCGGGATTGAATCCGGATGGCGATGTGGGCGGCTCCTCCGTACGCCCGCCTGCTTCGCCCAGGCCGGAACTCTGCGGGTACGCCGCGGCCGGGGCCTCATGGGCACCCGCTTTTGCCGACGCGGCAACCGGTTCACGGCCTCGCCGCGGGCACCGTCACCGGAGCCGATCTGGCCCTGCAGAGCGCCAAGCCAGCCGCCCCAGCGTTCCTGCGCGGGCTTGATCAGGCCGCCGCCGAAGCCGACGACCAGCACGCCGGCGACGGTGGCGAGCACCGCGATCATCAGCACCGGCCCGGTCACCGTGGTCGCGATGTTCACCTGGCCCAGCGCGGCGATGATGCCGAACGCCATGATCAGCCAGTAAGCGATCGTGGCGAGCAGCCGACCGGCGGGGGGCCGCCAGCGCCGAGGCGGCCATGTCCCGCACCACCTTTGGCGATCGCCGCGGCCACCACGATCGGCACCAGCGCCACCAGGATCCGCGGCAGGAACGCGATGATGTCGTTGAGCAGCGAACTGACCGGATTCGACGAACCGAACACGCCGAACGCCAGCTGCAACGCGATCAGCAGAATGAAGGAGTAGACGAGTTTGACCAGCAGCAGGCCCGGATCGGCATTCGCCTGCCGCAGCATTCCGGTCAGCCCGGTCTTCTCCACCATCCGCCCGAAACCGAGCTTTCCGAGAACGATCTCGAGCGCCTTGGACACGGCTTTCGCGATCAGCCAGCCGATCAGCAGGATGATCAGAAAACCCACGAGTCTCGGGACGAACGTGGCGACCAGATTCCAGGCCTGCCCGAGTCCGTCCTTCGGTTGCTGACCCACGTCGGCTCCCTTCGCCGTGTTTCGGCCGTGGACGCACAAGAGGTACCCAGCCGGAGGAAGTGCTGTGCGCCACGATCGAGTGAGACGACTGGCGCGAGAAGATCAATCACCGCCATACTTGTCCTACCGGTGGGGACCGGGGAGACGAGGCCGTCCGGCGCGGCGAAAACCGCAAGCGCCGGGCGGCCTCGAGCATTTCCGCACAGAAATTCGCCGGGATATCGCTTTCGCGGACCGGCGCACGGACTCGCTTTTCCGCTCCGACCGGCGCCGATGTGCCGACGGTCGGACCCGCGATCTGCGCCGAACGGAGCACGAATGTGCTCCGGCGGCGAGGACAAATGGTGGATTCGGCCGGGCACGGCCCGGTCAATCGGTCATTTCAGACATTCCCTGGTCCGGGCAGACGCGGACCGGGGAGCAGGACGGGATGCCGGGAATCGTCACGGATACCGGACATCCGGCGCCCAGATCAAACGAGCGCCGGCGCCGACCGAACGGCGGATACCGAACGTCCCGTACCCGGACCAAGTGAGCGGGCACCGGCGCCGACCGGACGGCGGATACCGAAGGTCCCGTACCCGGACCAAGTGAGCGGGCACCGGCGCCGACCGGACGGCGGATACCGAACGTCCGGTGCCCAGACCAAGCGAGCAGCCCCGGAGCCGGGCAACGCGGATACCGAACATCCGTGCCGGCCCGCATCCGGAACCGGCCACCACCGCAACCGAGCGAAACCGTGCGCGGCGGCCACCCGGACCCCCACCACCGAATCAGTCCTCCGGGACGCCGGACCGAGACACCGCACCGAAACCCCCGGACACAGGCCGGCCACCCCGCAGCAGCGAAGTGGCCGGTCCGGGTAAGGCGCGTCAGGCGGCGCGCAGGGCGTCGCGGAGTTTGACCTTCGCGCCGGTGCGCATCACCGCGTTGCGGTAAATGCGCGCGGCCAGCCAGATCAGCGCCGGGATCAGCAGCACCACCAGGCCCACCGACACCACCGCTTCCCACACCGGCACGCCGCCCATCGACAACCGCATCGGCATCAGGGTCGGGGCGAAGACCGGGATCACCGACAGCACCTCGGCGAGACGGCTCGACGGATCCGAGGGCAGCACCGAGATCCCCACCACGTAGCCGGCGATCATCAGCAGCAGCGCGGGCATCGTGGCCCCGCCGACGTCCTCCTGCCGGGACACGAGCGCGCCCAGCGCGGCGAACACGACCGCGTACATGAAGAACCCGAGCAGATACCAGACGACGAGCCACACCACCGTCCCGACGGCGGCGGACACCGAGATCGTCAACACCCCCAGGCCCAGGCCGGCGGCCAGGCCGACCACCCCGATCGCGAGCATCTGGATCAGCCCCACCACACCGATCCCGAGCACCTTCCCGGCCATCAGCTGCCACGGCTTGACGGTGGACAGCAGCAGCTCGACCACCCGGGAGGTCTTCTCCTCCACCACCCCCTGCGACACCATCTGGCCGTTGAGCATCAGCGAGAAGTAGATCAGGATGCCCGCGACGATGCCGAGGATCAACTGCTGGCTGTCGTAGTCGTAGGGCTTCTCCAGCGGCGGCAGTTCGTCGATCGCCGCACTCGCCATCGCCCGCTGCACCACGGCCGGATCCTGGTGCAGCGAACGGATCGACTGCTCCAGCGCGACCTGCCGGGCCAGCACACCGAGGGTGTTCGCCAGCTTGGCGTCCAGCGTCTTCTTGACCTGGACGTGCACCTGCCGCGCATCCTGCACCAGCAACGCGTCGAGCGAGCCGTCGCGCAGCTTCGCCACGCCGGTCGCCTGGTCGGGCACCTGCTCGGTGGCGACCTTCTGATCGAGCGACTTCGCGGTCTCGACCAGCGGCGCGGACAGCGGGGCCGCGGCGGGCACGTAGCCCACCGTCGCGTCCGCGGAGCCGCCTCCGCTGATCAGTTTGAACACCACGGCCACCGCGACCACCATCAGCAGCAGGACCAGCGTGGTGATCCGGTAGGCCTTCGACCGCACACGGGTACTGATCTCCCGCGAGGCCACCAGCCCCACCGCGGACACCGGGCTCATCCGGACATCGGGCGCACTCATGCCGCCTCCCAAACGGACTCGGCAAGCCGCGACTGTGACACCACATCGGCCAGGCATGGTGTCCATGATTCGGACCTGCAAGCAGTCCTCATGCCGCCGCTTGACAAAAACATTAGGCAGCCTCCTGGTGCCCGCTCACCACGGAGCGGAACAGATCGGTCAGCGACGGCTGTTTCCGGGTGAACTCCCGCACCGGGCCGGTGTCCAGCGCGACCCGCAACACGGCCTGGTCGTCGCCGCCCTCACCCAGTTCGAGTTCGGTCACGTCGCCTTCGCGGCCGAGCACCCGTACCCCGGGCAACGCGGTCGCCCAGTCCGGCGGCGCGGCCGGCGCGTCCACCAGCAGCCGGATCGCCCCGCCCGCGACGGAACGCAGCTCCGGCACCGAACCGCAGGCCTCCATCCGGCCATTGCGGACGATGCCGATCCGGTCACACAGCCGTTCCACGAGATCCAGCTGGTGACTGGAGAAGACCACCGGCACGCCCTCGGCCGCCTTCTCCCGCAGCACCCCGCTCATCACGTCCACCGCCACCGGGTCGAGACCGGAGAACGGTTCGTCCAGCACCAAGATCCGCGGCTCGTGCACCAGCGCCGCGGCCAGCTGCACGCGCTGCTGGTTGCCGAGGCTGAGCTTCTCCACCTCGTCGTCGCGGCGCGCGGCCACGCCGAGCCGTTCGGTCCACTTCCCGGCGGACGCCTTCGCCTCACCCGCGGCCATCCCGTGCAGCCGGGCCAGGTAGGTCAGCTGCTCCCCCACCTTCATCTTCGGGTACAGGCCGCGCTCCTCCGGCATGTACCCGATGTGCCGGCGGGTCTCGTGCGTGATCCGCTCCCCCGCATAGCGCACCTCGCCGGCGTCGGCGCTCAGCACGCCGAGGGCGATCCGCATGGTGGTCGTCTTGCCCGCGCCGTTGCTGCCCACGAAGCCGAACAGCTCGCCGGGCCGCACGTCGAACGTCATCTGCTGCAGCGCCACCACGGCGCCGTACTTCTTGGAGATCCCGTCGATCTCCAATCCGGGCTCTGCCATCGCCCTCCCCTTCACTCGGCCTGGAGCAGTGCACTCCGCCCCAGGTCGAGATCGTAGGGTTGTTCCGGCCCGCCCGCCCGCATTCCGCGATTGTGCGTCCGCCGCCGAAAGGTGCGGCCCCGTAGGATCGGGCCGACATGGCTGAGACGAACGGCGGGCGCCAGGTGCCCAAGCACCACGGGCTGTCCGCGAAGACCCTGCGCAGGCTGGAGCATGCGTCCGGACGGCTGGCGAGCGCCAGCGTCGCGGCCATGGAGCAGCGGCTGGTGTGGTTCGGCAGGCTGTCCGCCGACCAGCGCGCCAGCGTCCTGCTCATCACGCAGACCGGCGCCTCCGGGTTCGTCCGCTGGCTGCGTGATTCCAAAGAGGCCCTGAAGCTGACCACCGAGGCGTTCCGCGACGCGCCCGCCGAGCTGTCCCGCTGGATCAGCCTGCGCCAGGCGGTCGGCATGGTCCGGCTGGCGATCGAGGTGTTCGAGGAGGAACTCCCGGCCTTCGCCGCGAACGAGACCGAACGCGCCGCGCTGATCGAGGGGATCCTGCGCTACGGCCGGGAAATCGCGTTCGCCGCGGCCAATTCCTACGCCGCCGCGGCGGAAGCCCGCGGTGCCTGGGACGCCCGGCTGGAGGCACTCGTCGTGGACGGCATCGTCCGCGGGGACGACGAGGAGGCGGTGCTGTCCCGCGCCGCCGCGCTGGGCTGGGATCCGGCGGGAGTGGCGACCGTGCTGGTGGGCAATCCGCCGTCGGAGGACGCGCCCACGGTGGTGTTCGAGGTGCGCGCCCGCGCCGCCCGGGTCGGCCGTCCGGTGTTGCTGTCGGTCCAGGGTTCCCGGCTGGTGCTGGTGATCGGCGGGACCACCGAGGGCGGGCCGAAGGAGCGCGAGATCCTTACCCGGATGTCCACTGTGTTCGCCGACGGACCCGTGGTGGCCGGCCCGACCGTGCCCACCCTCGCCGAAGCGCACCACAGCGCGGCCGAAGCGCTGTCCGGGCTGCGGGCGGTGGTCGGCTGGCCCGGCGCGCCCCGTCCGGTGCGGTCCGCCGAGCTGCTGCCCGAACGCGCCCTCTCCGGCGACCCCGGCGCGGAACGCCTGCTCGTGGACCAGATCGCCCGGCCCTTGGAGGAGGCGGGCGCGGCGCTGCAGCGCACCGTGGAGACCTATCTGGACAACGGCGGTGTCCTGGAACGCTGCGCGCAGGCGTTGTTCGTGCACCCCAACACCGTCCGCTACCGGCTCCGCAAGGCCGCCGACGTGACCGGCCGCAACCCCACCGACCCGCGCGACGCGCTGGTCCTGCGGATCGCGCTGACGGTCGGGCGATTGGCCCGCAGCCGCGGGCTGTGGTGACCGACTTCACGGCGAGCGCTGGTTGAATCCCACAAGGCAAATGAGCTAAGGACCAGGATCCCTCCCGGGTCTTTGGAGGTATCCTCCAATAACCTCGCACGGACTTGGTGACCGCCCGCATCTGAAGGCCCGGCCACTCCCGTGGTCTCATAGACACCGTGACAGCTGCAGTCCTCTCACCCGGCCAGGGTTCCCAGGCCCCCGGCATGCTCACTCCGTGGCTCGAACTCGACGACGCCCGCGCGCGCGTCGGGCAGTGGTCCGACCGCGCCGGGCTCGACCTGCTCCGGCTCGGCACGGAAGCCGGCGCCGAGGAGATCCAGGACACCGCGGTCGCGCAGCCGCTGATCGTCGCGCTTTCCCTGCTCACCGCGCAGTACCTGCCACTGCCCGACGGCGCGCCGGTGGCCGGGCACTCCGTGGGCGAACTGGCCGCCGCCGCGATCGCCGGGGTGCTCTCCCCGGCCGACGCGGTCGCGCTGGCCGCGGTCCGCGGCGCCGAGATGGCCAAGGCCTGCGCGCTCGAACCGACCTCGATGGCCGCGGTGATGCTCGGCGATCCGGACGAGGTCACCGCCTGGCTCGAAGGACAGGACCTGATCGCGGCCAACCGCAACGGCGCGGGCCAGATCGTGGCCTCCGGCGCGGCCGCGGCGATCGAGCGGATCGTCGCCGAACCCCTTGCCGGCACGAAGATCCGTGCCCTCAAGGTGGCGGGAGCCTTCCACACGCCGTACATGGCGCCCGCGGAAGACGCCCTGCGCGAGCACGCCGCCGGCCTCACCCCGGCCGACCCGGTGCGCCCGCTGCTGTCCAATGCCGACGGTGAGGTCGTCACCAGTGGCGCGGAGTACCTGCGGCGGCTGGTCGCCCAGGTGACCCGCCCGGTCCGCTGGGACCTGACCATGGCCGGGCTCGCCGCGCTCGGCGTGACCCGCACCGTCGAACTCGCGCCCGCAGGCACCCTGACCGGACTGGTCAAGCGGCAGCTCAAGGGCGTGGTCACCACTACCACCGCGCTGAAGTCGCCGGCCGAGTTGGCCGCGCTGCGCGAGGAGGACGCCCTGTGACCGACCGTCCCCGCCTGCGCCAGACCACCGGCCCGGCCGCCACCCGGATCCTCGGCTTCGGCAGCCACCAGCCGGACCGGGTCGTCACCAACGACGACCTGTCGCAGTTCATGGACACCAACGACCAGTGGATCCGCGAACGGGTCGGCATCATCGAGCGCCGGTTCGGGGAGAAGGACGAGACGCTGGTCGACTACGCGGTCGCCGCGGGTGCCGCCGCGCTCGCCGACGCCGGGGTCGAGCCGTCCGAAGTGGACACGGTGATCGTGCCCAACTGCACCATGCCCTCGCCGATCCCGAACGGCGCGGGCCAGATCGCCGCGCGGCTGGGCATCCCGGAGCCCGGCGCGTTCGACCTGAACGCGGCCTGCGCCGGATTCTGCTACGGCCTCGGCCTCGCCTCGGACCTGGTGCGCGGCGGGTCCGCGCGCAAGGTGCTGGTGATCGGCTCGGAGAAGCTCACCGATTCGATCGACCCGACCGACCGCGCGAACGCGATCATCTTCGCCGACGGCGCGGGCGCGGCGGTGGTCGGCGCGGCCGACGAACCCGCCATCGGACCGGTGGTGTGGGGCAGCGCGGGCGATCTCGCCGACCTGATCTACATGCGCGAGCACCGCTACATCTACCAGGAGGGCCAGTCGGTCTTCCGCTGGGCGACCACGCAGATCGCGCCGATCGCGATGCGCGCGCTGGAAGCCGCCGGGCTGCGGCCCGCCGATGTGGACGTGCTCGTGCCGCATCAGGCGAACCTGCGCATCGTCGAATCGATCGCGAAGAAGCTGCGGGCCAAGGGCGCCCGCGAGGACCTGGTGGTCGCCGACGACATCAGGTACTCGGGCAACACCTCGTCCGCCTCGATCCCGATGGCACTGGACCACATGCGCAAGGCGGGCACCGTGCACCCCGGCGACGTGGTGCTGGCGGTCGGCTTCGGGGCCGGGCTGTCCTATGCCGGGCAGGTCTTCGTCCTGCCCTGAGTGGATACTTCCCCCGCGGGCGCCGTGCCCGCGGGGTGGACCTCTGGAAGAACCGAGAAGGGAACAACACCGATGGCTGAGAACGCTGCGATCCTCGAGGGCCTCGCCGAGATCGTCGAAGAGGTCGCCGGGGTCGCTCAGGACGACGTCACCGCCGAGAAGTCCTTCGTGGACGATCTCGACATCGACTCGCTGTCCATGGTCGAGATCGCCGTGCAGGCCGAGGACCGCTTCGGCGTCAAGATCCCGGACGACGAGCTGGCCAACCTCAAGACCGTGGGCGACGCGGTGAACTACGTGGCCGCCAACGCGAAGTAAGACCCTCTTCGCACCCGGGCCGGGACGTCCCGGCCCGGTGCCGACTTCGGGGAGATTCTCCATGAGCAACATCGACGTCGTGATCACCGGTATGGGGGCCACCACCCCGCTGGGCGGGGACGTCGCGTCCACCTGGGACGGCCTGCTGGCCGGCCGCAGCGGGATCCGCACCCTTCAGGCCGACTGGGTCGAGGAGCTGGATCTGCCGGTGCGGATCGGGGCCACGCTCGCGGTCGAGCCCACCGAGATCCTGCCGCGCGTGCAGGCCCGCAGGCTCGACCGCTGCGAGCAGGTCGCCCTGATCGCGGCCCGGCAGGCCTGGTCGGACGCCGGATTCGCGCCGCAGACCGACGAGCACACCGACGTCGAGCCGGAGCGCCTCGGCGTGTCCCTCGGCACCGGTGTCGGCGGCCCGGTCACCCTGCTGAACCAGAACGATCTGCTGCGCAAGCACGGTCTGCGCAAGGTATCGCCGCTGACCGTGCCGATGCTGATGCCCAATGGGCCGGCCGCGCACGTCAGCATCGACGTCAAGGCCCGCGCCGGCGTGCATTCGCCCGCTTCGGCCTGTGCCTCCGGTGCCGAGGGCATCGCGACCGGCTTCGAGATGATCCGGTCCGGGCGGGCCGACGTGGTCGTGGCCGGCGGCGCCGAGGCGTGCATCCACCCGATCACCCTCGGTGGCTTCGCACAGGCGCGCACGGTGTCCACCCGCAACGACGACCCGGCGGCCGCGTCCCGGCCGTTCGACGTCAGCCGGGACGGCTTCGTGCTCGGCGAGGGCTCGGGCGTCGTGGTGCTCGAACGCGCCGACCGGGCACGGGCCCGTGGCGCGCGGATCTACGCCAGGCTGGCCGGCTACGGGATCACCTCGGACGCCTACCACATCACCGGCAACCACCCGGACGGCATCGGGCAGATCGCGGCGATGCGCGCGGCGATGACGATGGCCGGGCTCTCCCCCGCCGACATCGGCCACGTGAACGCGCACGCGACGTCCACTGTGGTCGGTGACATCGGCGAGGCGGCCGCGATCCGGACCGCGATCGGCGACCACCCGGTGGTCACCGCCCCGAAGGGCGCGCTCGGCCACCTGGTCGGCGGGGCCGGTGCGGTCGAGGGCATCACCACGGTGCTGGCCCTGGCCGAGGGCGTGGTGCCGGCCACCCTGAACCTGACGGAACTCGATCCGAAGGTGCAGCTCGACGTGGTCGCCGGCGAGAACCGCAAGGTCGAGCTGACCGCGGCGATCAGCAACTCGTTCGGATTCGGCGGGCACAACACCGCGCTGCTGTTCACCCCGGCGTCCTGAAGCCGGCCCGGTACCACGAAAAAGGGGCGGCCCTTCCACGATGGGAGGGTCGCCCTTTTTCGCGTGGGTCAGCAGCGTTCGCGCTCGACGCCGGAGCCGGAGCCGGAGCCGGAGCCGGACTGCACGATGTCGATCCGGTATCCCCCGCCTTCGATCCGCATCGGCAGCTCGAGCCGCCAGCGGATGCACGGGTACTGGAAGTTCGCGGGCGCTTCGTCGATCGACTGGGTACTGGTGAATCCGACGAGCACGCTCAGCGAGTTGTCCGCCGCCTCTTCGATCCGGTAGACCAGGATGCTGCCGTCCTTGGTGGACCGGAACTCGGTGTGCCACGCGCTCTGCGAGGTGTTCTGGATCCGGGCCGTGGTGACCGTCTGGCGCCACATCGCGTAGTTCTTCGCGTTCAGCGCGTCGAAGTAGGTCTGCAGCACCGCGAGCACGGCCTGGCCGGCCGGATGGCCCGCCACGTCCGGGGTGATCTCGACCCGCCCCGAGCCGGGCTCGCTGCGCGAATCGTGCGAAGTGGACGATGGCACGGTGATCGGCATGACGCCGGACTGCACGTCGTCCGCGCTGGTGTGGTACAGCTCCCGGGCGACCAGCCCGCCGGCGACGGTCACCGACAGCACCACGACGAGCACGGGGATCAGCCATCGCTGGCGGGACGGCGATTGGGCGCTCACCCGCGTGAGGGTACCGCGCCCGGATCACCCCACCTGGTGCAGCCAGGTGACCGGGGCGCCGTCGCCCGCGTGCCGGTAGGGCTCGAGCGCCTCGTCCCAGGCCGCGGCGAGCAGCTCGTCCAGCTTGTGCGCCAGCGATTCACCCCCGCGGGTCATGGTGACGAGCGCGCGCAGCTGGTCCTCGCCGACCACGATGTCGCCGTTCGCGCTGGTCCGCCCGTGCCACAGGCCGAGTCCGGGCGCGAAGCAGAAGCGCTCGCCGTCGACGCCGGCGCTGGGTTCCTCGGTGACTTCAAAGCGCAGCATGGGCCAGGCCTTGAGCGCGGCGACCAGCTTGCCGCCGGTGCCCGCGGGCGCGCGCCAGCTGCATTCGGCACGCAGCTGGCCGGGACTGGCCGGCTGTGCCGTCCACTTCAGCTCGGCGCGGGCCCCCAGGGTGCCCGAAATAGCCCACTCGACGTGCGGACATACCGCAGACGGCGACGAGTGGACGTACACCACGCCTCGGGTGTTGCCACGGGTGCTCACTGCTGACCTCCGCTTGTTCGACGAGGGACGTCTTCCCCTACGACCTCTCGAACTGCGCAGGCGCCCGGCCACCGCGGTTACCCCGACTGTGTAGCACATTCTGCACCCCGGCAGTGGCGTTTGGCCACACGAACCCCACAAGTCGCAGGGGAACCCCCATTGAGGTGAGGCACGCCGACGCGCGCTCGCGTACCACGTTCCAGGCGGCCCGCCGCGCTAGCGTGAGGCACCGAAATGGACTGGTGAGGAGGGGATCCGGTGCGACTGGTCCGACTGGGACAGCAGCCCTCACGGGTCGCCGAGGACGTCCGGGCCGCGCTCGCCTCCCTCGGCCGGGGGAGCACCGTGATCGGCGGCGTCGCGTTGATCGGCGCCCGACCGGCGGACGAGCGTGCGGTCGAGGCGGTGGTACTGCTGCCCACCGGCGTGCTGATCGTGATCGGGGTCGACCTGCCCGATCCCGCGCTGCGCCTGGAAGCACCGCTCAGCGGCCCGTGGAAGGCCGACGGCTGGCCACTGGTGCACGGCGACGACGCGATCAACCCGGCCACCGAGGCACTCGACCTCTCCCAGGACTGCGAACGCCGGATCGCGGAACTGGGCGGCGGCCCGGTCGGCACGATCCTCGCGGTCGGCCCGTACGTGGAGACCGTCGAGCAGCCCCCCGGCGATCTGGCCGGCCCGGTCCGCGTCCTGCACCCGAGCCCGACGACCATGCTCGCCGCGACGGTCTCGCTGGCCACCGCCCGCCACCCGCGCTCGGTGGACCAGGTACGGGCGCTGCTCGCCGCGCTCGCCCCCGGCCTCCCGGACCTGTCCGACGAAGCCCTGCTGGGCGAGGGTTTCGTCCGTTTCTCCGACGACACTCCGGCTCCCGCGGAGATGCTCGGCACGGTGCCGGGACCTGCTGCCTCGCCGGAGTCCGGACGGGGTGCGAACGGCGCTGTCCTTGCCGCTGCCGGCGGAGCTGCCGTTGCCGGTGCCGTCGGAGGAGCTGCTGCGTCGGGTGCCGTTTCCGGGGCTGTCGGGCGGGATTCCGCCGAGGGGTCCGGCCGAGCTGCGACCGCGTGGACTTCCCGGCGGATCGTCACCGAGGAGGAGGGCACGGCTGCCGGAACTACGGTCGGTGTGCCCGCGGTGACGGGGAATGCTGCTCCGGAGGCGGCGGTCGTACCCGGCCAGGGTGGCGCCGGGATGTCGGAGACGGCTGCTGCGGCGGAAACCTCCGTTGGGGAAACGTCTGTGGCGGAAGCCTCCGGCCAAGCGGCGGTTGCGGAGCCGGCGGTTTCTCCGGTCGCGGATGATCCGGTTTCCCCGGCGGAGCCTGGCGGAGAAGCTCGGGGGACGGTCGCTTCCCCGGCCGAGACCGTCGTTCCGAAGGGTGTGGGCGGCTCTGCTGGTCCGGGCGCTCTCGCGAACCCCGGCAGCCCAGCAGGACCCGCCACTTCCGGCGACTCTGGGGCCGGACCGTGGCCCGGCCAGTCCGGCGACTCCGGGGATTCCAGCCGCCCCAGCGATTCCCGTGGCTCCGACGATCCCGGCGACGCCGAGGCGCACAAGCCCCGCGTGGCCCCGGCGCCGCCGGTGGCTCCGGCGACCTGGCCGGAGCCGGGCGAGGAAGACGACCTGGCCGTGGCGTCCGAGACTCCGGTCGAGCCGGGGGGACGGATCAACGGGAAGACGCCGTTCCCGGCCATCCAGCATGGGGATGACGAGAGTGCCCGGCCGACGTCGTCGGTCGCGCTGGAGGAAGCGGAGGCAATGCCGCCGCCGGACGAGCCCAGGACGACCAAGACGAGCCGGTGGGTGCCGCTTGGGGCGATCGCGCTGCTGGTAGTGCTCGCGGTGGCCGCGGTGGTCGTCGCGACCAGCGGGGGCAGCAGCGGGGAGACGGCCGCGCCGCCGCCCGTCAGTAGTGCGCAGCCGGTGCGCACCGCTGCTCCGGTCACCAGTGCGCCGCCGAGCAGTGTGGTGCCCAGCCTGAGTTTCGACGCGCGGGCGAACAGCGCCGATCAGCGCTGTGCCTCGCACGCGTTCGGGGACGTGCAGGGCAGTCTCCAGCAGACGAGTTGCTCAGGCGTTCGCCGTGCCAGTTTCACCGCCGAGGTGGACGGCCGGGCCGCCGCGGTCACCGTCGCCGTGGTCGAGTTCCCGAGTGCCGCGCAGGCCGCGCACTTCAAGGAGATCGCGGACAACCCGGGCGGCGGCGGGATCCTCGACGTGGCCGCCGAGACCGGCACATGGCGCGGCGACGTCCCGCGGTTCGAGAACGCCGCCTACGTCAGCCGGATCGAGGGCACGGGGGTTCGCCTGGTGCAGGCGGTCTGGATGCCGGGGCCGTCCACTTCGGACGATCCCGGCCTGGTCCGCGCGGCGAAGGGCGCGCTGGAGCTGCCGCTGACCTCCTGAGCGGCTCAGAGCCCGTACGCCTCCAGCAGCCGCAGCCACACCTCGCTGATCGTGGGGAACGCCGGTACCGCATGCCACAACCGGTCCAGCGGAACCTCGCCGACCACGGCGATGGTCGCCGAGTGCAGCAGCTCCGAGACGTCCTGCCCGACGAAGGTCACGCCGAGCACCACGCCGCGTTCGGTGTCCACCACCATCCGGGCCTTGCCCGCGTACCCGTCGGCGTGCAGCGAAGAGCCCGCGACCGCGATGTCGATGTCCACGACCCGGTCGGCGGAGCCTTCGCGTGCCTCCGTCAGCCCGACCGAGGTCACCTCCGGATCGGTGAACACCACCTGTGGCACGGCATGGTGGTCGGCAGTGGCGCTGTACCGGCTCCACGGCTCGGTGGGGACTTCCGCACCGCGTGCCCGCGCGGCCACGGTGTCACCGGCGACGCGCGCGCCGTACTTGCCCTGGTGGGTCAGCAGCGCGCGGCCGGTCACGTCGCCCGCCGCATAGAGCCAGCCACCGTCCACTGCGGACACCCGGCCGCTTTCGTCCACCGCCAGCGGGCCGCTGGCAGGCAGGCCGAGCACGTCCAGGCCGACCTCGCCGGTGGCCGGTGCCCGCCCAGTGGCGACCAGCAGCTCGTCCACCACGAGTTCCGTGCCGTCGACCAGCGTCAACGCGGTGCCACCGTCCACAACGGACACCTCGCGCAGCCCGGACGAGGCATGTACCCGCACCCCGGCCTCCCGTAGCCCGTCGAGCAGCAGGTCACCGGCGAAGTCCGGCAGCTTCGGCAGCGGCCGCGGGCCGGTGATCACCAGGTCCACACGCGCGCCGAGCCGTGCCCACGCCTGCGCCATCTCGACGCCGACCACGCCACCACCGAGCACGCCGAGCCGCGCGGGTACCTCGGACGCCGACGTCGCCTCGCGTGAACCCCACGGCCGGATCGCGTCCAGCCCGGGAATCGGCGGCAGCCGCGGGACGCTGCCGGTGCACACGATCACCGCGTGCCGCGCGATGAGCACCTGATCGTCGCCGACGGTGACCTCGCGTTCGCCGGTGACGCGCCCGTGCCCGCGGATCGGTTCGATGCCCGCGCCACGCGCCCACTCGACCTGCCCGGTGTCGTCACCCTTGCCGGTGAACCAGTCGCGGCGCGCGAGCACGCGGGCCGCGTCCAGCTCGTCCCCGATCGGCACGCCGGGCATCCGCTTGGCCGCGGCGAGCAGATTCCCCGGGCGCAGCAACGCCTTGCTCGGGATACACGCCCAGTAGGAGCACTCCCCGCCGAACCGCTCGTGTTCGACCAGCGCCACCTTCAGCCCGCCCCTCGCGGCCCGCTCGGCGGCCACCTCACCCACCGGGCCCGCACCGATCACCACGACGTCGAAAGTCAGTTCCGCCATACGCCCAGGGCACACCACCGGAGTGGATCACGCAAGCGCACCACCGAACGTACGGCTGTGAAGGGACCCTTCACAGCCTCTGATTCCGTGAAGGGACCCTTCACGGACCGAGCTGCCGGCCGTCGGAATGCCAAGGCGGGTGGTGGTAGCGCGTGCTCAGCAAAGTGCGGTGCCGGGCGAGTTCGGCGGAGGTGGGTGGACGAGGGGTGAGCGGGCCGAGCAGCTCGGCGGCGACGGTGCGGACGACCGTTTCGACCTGGCCGTGCGGCAATCGGACGCCGTGATCCGCCAGGGACGCGACCTTGCTGCGGTGCGAGTCGAGGGGTTTCGGATCCGGCGGCGGACCGGTGAGGTAGGCGCCGACGCGCGCCGCGTCCGTGTCGACGAGCAGCGTCGAGTGCGCGAGCAGGCCTTCCTTCGTGCGGAAAACCGCGAACCCGCACAGCTTCGCCTCGCCGACGAACACGCCCCGATCACCGAGCCGCGGCAGCAGCCCGAGCCACTCGACCACACCGGTCATCAGCCTGCCGAGCATCTCCATCGGCCGATCCGCGGGGCCGGGCAGCACGAGCGTCACGTTGAGGTTGCCGGGATCGTGGAACACCGTGCCGCCGCCACTGGCGCGGCGCAGCACCGGCACCCCGTCACGGAGGCAGTCGGCCACCCGGACCTCCCGGGCGATCTTCTGCCCGCGCCCGACCACGACGCACACCGGATTGCGCCACAGCCACAGCAACGGCGCTGCCGGAGCCTCCCGCAACAACGCCTCGTCGAAGGCGAGATTCTCGGCCGGACCCGCGAACTCGGCCCGCACATCCGACCCACCGCTCATAGGGTTTTGAGTTCCTCCACGATCTCGCCCACCGACGATTTCGCGTCGCCGAAGAGCATGCTGGTCTTCGGATCGTAGAACAGCTCGTTGTCGATTCCGGCGAAGCCCGAACTCATCCCGCGCTTGAGCACGATCACCGAGCGGCTCTCGCTGACCTTCAGGATCGGCATCCCGTAGATCGGCGAACCCGGATCGGTCTGCGCGGCCGGGTTCGTCACGTCGTTCGCGCCGATCACGAGCGCGACGTCGGTCTGCGCGAATTCGGAGTTGATCTCGTCCATCTCACGCAGTTGCTCATACGGCACGTCGGCCTCGGCGAGCAGCACGTTCATGTGTCCCGGCATCCGGCCGGCCACCGGGTGGATCGCGTAGGCGACCTCGATGCCCTTGCTCTCCAGCAGTTTCGCCATCTCGCGCACTGCGTGCTGCGCCTGTGCCACGGCCATCCCGTACCCGGGCACCACGACGACCTTGCTCGCGTAGGCCATCTGGATCGCGGTGTCCGCGGCGCTCGTGCTGCGCACCGGCCGGACCTCACCGGAGCCGGACCCGCCGCTCGTGACCGCGGTGCCACCGCCGAATCCGCCGGCCACGATCGCCGGAATCGACCGGTTCATCGCTTTCGCCATCAGGTTGGTCAGGATCGAACCGGACGCGCCGACGATCATGCCCGCGACGATCAGCGCGGTGTTCGACAGCGCCAGCCCCATCGCCGCCGCGGAAAGCCCGGTGAACGCGTTCAGCAGCGAGATCACCACCGGCATGTCCGCACCGCCGATCGGCAGCACCACCAGCACGCCCAGCAGCGCGGCCGTGACCAGCAGCCCGATCATCAGCACCTCGCCGTCCCCGCCCGCGGCGATCACCACCGCACAGGCCAGCGCCGCCAGCAGCACCAGCACGTTCAACGGCTGCTGCAGCCTGCCGAGGGTGACCGGGCGGCCGGTGATCAGCTCCTGCAGCTTGCCGAACGCGATGTTCGAGCCCCAGAACGAGATCGAACCGATCAGCGCGGCGAACAACGAGGCGATCGCGACATACCGCGGCTCGTGCGCATACGCGCCGGTGTCGCGGAATTCGACCCACGCGATGAGCGCGACCGCACCGCCGCCGACACCGTTGAACAGCGCCACCATCTGCGGCATCGCGGTCATCTTCACCTTGCGCGCGGACGGCACGCCCACCAGCGCACCGATCGCGACGCCGAGCACGATCAGCGGCCAGTTGCCCATACCCGGGGTGAGCAGCGTGGCGATCACCGCGATTCCCATACCCGTGGCGGCGATCCAGTTGCCGCGCACCGCGGTACGCGGACCGGTCAGCCCCATCAGGCCGTAGATGAACAACGCGAACGCGACGATGTAGAGAACGGCGACAAGCTGCGTCACTTGCCCGCCTCCTGTGTCTTGCGGGACACCCGCACCCGGTCGGCATCACGAGCAAGCTGACGCGATCGTGTGCTCATGACGCCTCCTCATCCGCACCCGGCTGCGGCTTCTTTCCTTTGAACATCGCCAGCATCCGGTCCGTGACAAGGAATCCACCGACCACGTTGATCGTGCCGAAGGCGATCGCGATCACCAGCAGCACCTTGTTCAGCACCCCGTCCACGCCGAGGCCGAGCACGATCAGGCCGCCGAGCAGCACGATGCCGTGGATCGCGTTGGTCCCCGACATCAACGGCGTGTGCAAGGTGTTCGGCACCTTCGAGATCACCGCGAAGCCCACGAAACCCGCGAGCACGAGCACGGCCAGGTTCTCCACCAGGGTCACGACTCGCTCCCTTCCCGGCCGGCCACGCAGGCACCGGCGACGACCTCGTCGGAGAAGTCCAGCCGCAGCTCACCCTCCTTGGTCACGAGCAGCTCCAGCAGCTCGGTCACGTTGCGCGCGTACAGCTCGCTCGCGTGCGCGGGCATTCCGGCGGGCAGATTGAGCGGCGCACTGACCGTGACGCCGTACACCACCACGTCTTCGCCCGGACGGCTCAGCGCGCAGTTCCCACCGGATTCCCCGGCCAGGTCGAGCACCACTCCCCCGGCGGGCATGCCCCGCACCGCTTCCTCGGTGACCAGCGTCGGCGCTTTGCGTCCAGGCACCAGCGCGGTGGTGACCACGACGTCGAACTTCGTGATCGCCTCCGTGAGCCGACGTTGCTGCTCCGCGCGTTCCTCCTCGGTCAGCTCCCGGGCGTAGCCGCCTTCACCGACCGCCTCGATACCGAGGTCGAGGAACTGCGCGCCGAGCGAACGGACCTGTTCGCCGACTTCGGGCCGCACGTCGTAGCCGGTGGTCTGAGCGCCCAGCCGTTTCGCCGTGGCCAGTGCTTGCAGCCCGGCCACCCCGGCGCCGAGCACCAGCACCTTCGCCGGGGGCACCGTGCCCGCCGCGGTGGTGAGCATCGGGAAGAACCGGGTCAGCTTCTCCGCCGCCAGGAGCACCGCCCGGTAACCGGCGACGCTGCTCTGCGAGGACAGCGCGTCCATCGCCTGCGCACGGGAGATCCGCGGCACCGCTTCCATCGCGAACGCCCGGATGCCGGCTTTCTCCAGTGCGGCAATACCTTCCGGATCGCCGCGGGGATCGAGAAATCCGATCAGCACGGCGCCACGCTTGAGCTTCGCGATTTCCTCGGCGGTCGGCGTGGCGACCTTGACCACAACGTCCGCCTGCCAGGGATCTCCCAGCTCGGCACCGGCCTCGGTGTACGCGTCGTCGGTCAGCTGCGCGCCCGCGCCCGCCCCTCGCTCGACGATCGTGGTCAGGTCGCGTTGCGCGAGCCTCGGCACCAGCTTCGGCACGAGCGCGACCCGGCGTTCGCCGGGCCGGGACTCGGTGACCACGCCGACCGTGAGCCGGCTTCCGTCTTCCGCCACGCGACCTCCTCGACAGTGAGGATCATCGGACGTGCCAGGTCTACCACGCGCCGGGCAGCCGCCCTAGTCATCGCGATCAGGTTGACCTGGCCGGCGGCGGCCAATACGGCACCCCGAGCAGGATCATCCGGAGCCGCTTCTGGGCCATCTGCAGGATCCGCTCGTCCGCGCCGGTGTCCCCGGGCCGGGTGTCCAGCAGCTCCGCGACAGTGCCGAGCATGGCCGTGACGATCAGGTCGGCGAGCAGCCGCAGGTCCTCGGTGGGCCAGTCGCGCAGGTACTCGAACCGGGCCAGGTCGACGGCCAGATCACCGGCGAACATCCGCAGTTCCACCGCGATCGCCCGGGGCACCGGGCCGGTCCCCGCGTAACGCTCCCGCGTGACGAACCGGAAGTGCGCCTCGTGCGCGCGCACTTGCCGGTGCAGCGTGTGCACCGAGGCGCGGATCATGCGTTCCCCGGCCAGAGAGCGGGGTGTACGTCGAGACGAACTACGCCAGGCAGCTGCTGGCCGGCGACACGGGCGCGGTCGGCTACCTGCTCAAGGACCGGGTGGCCGAGGTGTCGGACTTCCTCACCGCGCCGGACCGGGTCGCGGCGGGCGAGACGGTGCTCGACCCGGAGGTGGTGCGCCAGCTGTTCGCGGGCACCGGCCGGACGGGCTCGCTCGCCCGGCTGACCCCGCGGGAACGCGAGATCCTGGGCCTGATGGCGCAGGGCCGGTCGAACTCGGCGATCGCGACCGAGACCTTCCTGTCCGCCGGATCGGTCGAGAAATACGTCACGAGCATTTTCGGCAAGCTCCGCCTGCTGCCCTCCGAGGGGCACAACCGGCGGGTGCTCGCTGTGCTCCGTTACCTCGATTCCTGAGCCCTACGCTGAAGCCCATGTACTCCACCGAGATCGAGGTACGCACCGGCCACAGTGCGGTGGTGCACGACCTGACCCGCGAGACCGAAGCGTTCCTGCGCGACGCCGACGCCACCGACGGCCTCCTGCACGTGTGGGTACCGCACGCCACCGCCGGGCTCGCCGTACTGGAGACCGGCGCGGGCAGCGACGACGACCTGCTCGCCGCCCTCGACGAGCTGCTCCCCCGCGACGACCGCTGGCAGCACCGGCACGGCAGCGCCGGGCATGGCCGTGACCACGTGCTGCCCGCGCTGATCCCGCCGTACGCAAGCGTGCCGGTCCTGGGCGGGGTGCTGATGCTGGGCACCTGGCAATCGGTGTGCTTGGTGGACACGAACGTCGACAATCCGGTGCGCCGGGTGCGCTTCAGCTTCCTCGCCGGGTGAGCGCCGCGTCGGTACCATCGTCGGGCGTGACGACGCGCGCGCACCGGCTGGTGCTCTGGGACATCGACCACACGCTCGTGGACTACACCGGACTCGGCAGCGTCTGGTACGCCGCCGCGCTCGCCGGCGCGACCGGAGTACAGATGCACTCCCGGCCCCACTACGGCGGGCACACCGAGCTGGCGATCAGCACGGAAATCCTGACCCTGCACGGCATCGAGGCCGACGAAGCGACGATCCGGCGGCTCTGGCGCGAGCTGATCGCCGCGGCCGGCCGCGACGCGGACACGCTGGCCGGAAAGGGCCGGGCGCTCGACGGAGCAGCGACCGCGCTCGCCGAGTTCGGCGCCCACGACGGGATCGTGCAGACCCTGGTCACCGGCAACCTGCCGGAGATCTCCCGGCACAAACTCGCCGCGTTCGGTCTCGACACGCATCTGGATCTGGAGATCGGCGGCTACGGCTCGCTGTCCGCGCACCGCTCGGACCTCGTCCCGCACGCCGTCTCCGCCGCCGCGGACAAGCACGGCACGAAGTTCGCCCCGGAGGCCGTGGTCGTCATCGGGGACACCCCGGACGACGTCCGCGCCGCGCTGGACCACGGCGCGACCGCGGTGGCCGTGGCGACCGGCGGCCACCCCGCCGCCGAACTCGCGGACGCCGGGGCGCACACGGTACTGCCCGATTTGACCGATCTCGCCGCCGTCCGCGCGGCGGTACTCGGCTGATCGCCGGAGGGCAACCCCTGTTCCGCACCTCCGCGACCCGCTCTGCCCGGGTACGACCGGCATTCGCGCAGGTGAGAGCGAACTGGGTCATCGATCGTCACCCTTGTGGCCAGACCGGGGTCCTCCCCCGGTAGCACACCCTTAGGGGAAGATGTCGCCCCGTCGATGGATGCCTCGATCGCGCGACCAGTACAGACTATGGATCATGACCACCGCAACGCCGGCCGGGAAGACCGCCGACGGTGCCGGTACGAGGGGACACGAGCGAGCGCTCGGCAGGTTCGCCGTGCTGTGGCACCGGCTACCGTTCACCACTGTCGTGGTGCTCGCGATGCTGATCGTGGGCTTCGCCAGTGGTTCGTTCTGGCAAGCCGCCGAGCACCAGGGCGCCTTCCCGTACTACGCCTACGGGCTGCCGTCGATGGAGAACGGCCGCTGGTGGACGATGGTGACCGGGCCGTTCTTCGCGTTGCGGCCGTTGTTCTACCTCCCGATGACGGGCACCTTCGCGCTGCTGGCCGGGATCGCCGAATGGAAGCTGGGCACCCGGCGGGCGATGGCGGTCACCATCGGCGGCCAGGTGGTCTCCACCCTCGCCGCCCTGCAGTTCCTCGAACTGTGCCGGAACTCCGGCTGGGAGTGGGCGGACCGCATCGCGACCACCCTCGACGTCGGGTTCTCCGGCGGGACGCTGGCCGCGATCGCGGTGGCGAGCGCGACCCTGCGCCATCCGTGGCGGCTGCGGCTGCGTGCCGGGCTGTGCGTGTACGCCGGGGTGGCCATCATGTTCGTCGGCAACCTCGCCGACCTGGTGCACTTCTTCGCCCTCATCGTCGGTCTCCCGCTCGGCCACCGGCTGGCCGGGCCGAACCGGGCGAAGGACGTCCGCAAGACCAGCGCGCGCGAATGGCGGTTCCTCGCCTGCGCCGGGCTGGTGCTGCTCACCGTCGCCGAGATCGTGATGTGGCTGCTGCCCGACGACGGCCCGTTCGGTTCCGCGGACGAGGTCTCCCTGTCCGGGCTGGAAGTGCTGGCGTTGTGCCTGGTCGTGGTGCCGATGCTGAACGGGTTGCGCCGCGGTTCACGGTTCGCCTGGCTGTGCTCGGTCGTGCTCAGCGCCGCCGCGGTGGGGCAGGTGGTCGTGGTCGGCGCCGTGGTGGTGGTCACCAGGGTGTTCCACGCGGACTTCGACGACCACGGGCTCGCGCTGTTCTTCGTGGACAATCTCCTGTGGACATTCGAGCTGGTGCTGCTGCTGTCCGCGAGCAAGGCCTTCCGGACGCCCTCGCGGCGCCGCTGCCGCAAGCTGTTCCGGCCCGGCCCGGACCCGGCGTTCGCCCGGCTGCTGCTGGGGCGCAACGGCGGCAGCACCCTCTCGTGGATGACCACTTGGCCGCACAACTCCTACTTCGTCGCCTCCGACGGCGCGTCCTACCTGGCCTACCAGCGGCATGCCGGTGCCGCCGTGGCGCTCGGCGATCCGGTCGCCCCGGACGGCTCCGGGGAACGCACGCTGCGGGAGTTCGCCACGATGTGCGAGAACACCGGGCTGGTGCCGTGCGTGTTCTCCGCGACGGCCTCGGCGGTCGCGGTGACCAGGGAGCTGGGCTGGCAGCACGTGCAGGTCGCCGAAGACACCCTGGTGGACCTGGAGAACCTGCAGTTCCGCGGCAAGGCCTGGCAGGACGTGCGCACCGCGCTGAACCGGGCGAAGAAGGACGGGATCGAGTTCCGCCTGGTGCGGCTGGCCGAGCAGCCGCCGGAGATCCGCGACCAGGTGCGGGAGCTGTCGAAGGAGTGGATCGGCGAGAAGGGCCTGCCGGAAATGGGCTTCACCCTCGGCGGGGTGGACGAGGCGATGGACCCGGCCACCCGGGTCGGGCTGGCCGTGGACGCCGAGGGCGTCGTGCACGGGGTGACCTCGTGGCTACCGGTGCACACCGGCGCGGGCACCGTCGGCGGCTGGACCCTCGACGTGATGCGCCGCCGCGGCGACGGGTTCCGCCCGGCGATGGAGTTCGTGATCGCCTCGGCCTGCCTCGCCTTCCGCGAGGAGGGCGCCCGGTTCGTGTCGCTGTCCGGGGCGCCGCTGGTCCGCAGCCGGGAGCGCACGCAGAGCCGGGCAGTGGACCGGATGCTCGACAAGCTGAGCACACTGATGGAGCCGTACTACGGATTCCGCTCGCTGCACGCGTTCAAGGCGAAGTTCCAGCCGCGGCACGAACCGCTGTACCTGGCTTTCCGTGATGAAGCGGATCTGCCCCGGATCGGCCTCGCGCTCGGCCGGGCGTACCTGCCCAACGCCGGACTGAAGGACTTCGCCAAGCTCGCCCTGCGCCGTCAGCGGACCGGCGGCGGCGTCGAGGACCACTCTGCCGCGGGGATTCCGCAGTAGCCGCGCCGGCTTCGGCAGTGCTCGGGCGGGGTTCACCACCGGCCGGGAGGTGGATCCCACGCGGGCGGGCAGGACTCAGGCAGGTTCGCCACCAGCTCCGAGGCGATCCCACGTCGGTAGGCACAGCTCAGGGTGAAGCTCGGGCGGTCTGCCGCCGACTCGGCGGGTCCCCAGGCGGGCAGGTCACGGCGCCCACCGGCGGACCCGCACAAACCAGCGTTGCCGCACCCGCCTGAGCAGGTGCGGCAACGAAAACTGCTCCGGATCAGGCGCGGACCAGCTTCGTCAGGTGGCCGACCACCGCGTCGACCGCGATTTCCTCGCGTTCGCCGCTGCGGCGGTCCTTCACCTCGACCAGCCCGTTCGCCAGGCCCCGGCCGACCACCAGGATCGTCGGCACGCCGACCAGCTCCGCGTCCGCGAACTTCACGCCCGGCGTGGACTTGCGGTCGTCCAGCAGCACTTCGAGACCGGCGTCGTCGAGTTCCGCGGCGAGCTTCTCCGCCCCGGCGCGCACCGTGTCGTCCTTGCCCGCGATGACCACGTGCACGTCGAACGGAGACACCTCGCGCGGCCAGATCAGGCCCGCGCCGTCGTGGTTCTGCTCGGCGAGCACACCGACCAGCCGGGACACCCCGACGCCGTAGGACCCCATGGTGATCCGGACCGGCTTGGAGTCCGGGCCGAGCGCGTCGACCTCGAACGCGTCGGTGTACTTGCGGCCGAGCTGGAAGATGTGCCCGATCTCGATCCCGCGCGCGGCAACCAGCGTGCCCTGGCCGTCCGGCGAGGCGTCGCCTTCGCGGACCTCGGCGGCCTCGATCGTGCCGTCCGGGGTGAAATCGCGGCCCACGACCAGATCGAGCACGTGGTGATCGGGCTGGTCGGCGCCGGTCAGCCAGGCCGTGCCCTCGACCACGCGGGGATCGACGAGGTAGCGGATCCCGTTCTCCTGCAACGACTTCGGCCCGATGTAACCCTTGACGAGGAAGCGGTTCTTCGCGAAGTCCGCCTCGTCGATCAGCTCGACCTCGGCCGGTTCGAGCGCGGCTTCCAGCCGTTTGAAGTCCACCTCACGGTCGCCGGGCACGCCGACACCGAGCAGCTCCCACTCCTTCGCGCCCGGCCGGCGGATCTTCACCAGGACGTTCTTGAGCGTGTCCGCGGCGGTGAACTCGCGGCCGAGCCCGGCAGCGTTGAAGAACGCGACGAGCGTTTCGATGGTCGGCGTGTCCGGGGTGTGGTGCACCTGCGCCTCGGGCAGCCCGTCCAGCGGACGCGCGGGCGGCACGGGCGTGACCACGGCCTCGACGTTCGCCGCGTAACCCGATCCCGTGCTGCGTACGTAAGTGTCCTCACCGGTCTCGGCGACCGCGAGGAACTCCTCCGACGCCGACCCGCCCATCGCGCCCGACGTGGCGGCGACGATCACGTACTCCAGGCCGAGCCGGTCGAACAGCTTGATGTACGCACCACGGTGCGCCTGGTAGGACCGCTCCAGGCCCTCGTCGTCAAGGTCGAAGGAGTAGGAGTCCTTCATGACGAACTCGCGGCCGCGCAGGATGCCCGCACGGGGCCGGGCCTCGTCCCGGTACTTCGTCTGGACTTGGTACAGGATCACCGGGAAGTCCTTGTACGAGGTGTATTCACCCTTCACGGTGAGCGCGAACAGCTCCTCGTGCGTGGGGCCGAGCAGGTAGTCGGCGCCGCGGCGGTCCTTGAGCCGGAAGAGGTTGTCGCCGTACTCGGTCCAGCGGTTGGTGGCCTCGTACGGTTCGCGGGGCAGCAGCGCGGGGAACTGGAGCTCCTGCGCGCCGATCGCGTTCATCTCCTCGCGCACCACCTGCTCGATGCGCCGCAGCACCCGCAGCCCGAGCGGGAGCCACGAGTAACCGCCCGGGGCGACCCGGCGGACGTAGCCGGCGCGGACCAGCAGCTTGTGGCTGGGTACCTCGGCGTCCGCCGGATCCTCGCGCAACGTGCGGAGGAACAACGACGACATCCTGGTGATCACTGCGGACTCCCTGCACTGAGCGGTGCTCTAGACGTTTGGCACAGAGTAGTCAACCCCCCGGCCGCGACGCATGCGGGTTATCCGCGGCTGCCGGTTTCTGTCGGTCCCCGGAGCTAGCCTGCCGGGCATGACACTCGAACTGCGCATGATCACCGTCGACTGCGCCGACCCGCGTGCGCTGGCAGCCTTCTGGACCGCGGCGCTGGACGTACGTGTGGCCGCCGACTACGGCGGGTTCCTGATGCTCGAACAACCGCCCTCGGGCGGGCCGGTCCTCGGGTTCCAGCAGGTCCCCGAACCTCGCACGGGGAAGAACCGGCTGCACGCCGATTTCACCGCCTCCGACCGCGCGGCCGAGGTGCAGCGCCTCGTCAGCCTGGGCGCCACGGAACTGGACCAGCACTCCTTCCCCGGCTTCGCCTGGACCGTCCTGGCCGACCCGGAAGGCAACGAGTTCTGCGTCGCGGAGCACGGCGCCCATTGAGCGGCGAACCCACAGCCAGCAGTCCGAAACCAGTGATCATGACCCACACCGAACCCGGTCAGCCCTGACCCGGCCCGATGCCACTGCGCGGCCGGATCGCGCTGGTCACCGGGGTCAGCCGCCGCGCAGGAATCGGCTATGCCATTGCCCGGCGGCCGGCCGCCTCAGGCGCCGGCCTGGTCCTGCATCACCACAGCGAGCAACCCCGGGGCGCGGACCCTGAGGGGCCGGAGAGCATCGCGACGGACGTGACCGGGACCTTGGGCGACCCCGACACCCGCGTCCACCACACCGGACTCGACCTTGCCGAGTCCGACGCGCCCCAGACGCTGATCAACACCGCCGTCGACGCGTTTCAGGCACATCGACATCCTCGTCCGCTACCACGCCCGCGGCGGAGGCGACGGCCAACTGGGCGTCCTGGACGCGGCCATGCTCGACGCCCACTGGGCGGTCAACACCCGACCGACAATCCTGCTCACCCAAGCCTTCGCCGCCCAGCACGACGACCGCCCCGGCGGGCGAGTCATCTGAAGTCGCCTACGCCGCCAGCAAAGGCGCGTTAGCCTCCATCACCCGCACCCTGGCCGACCATCTCGCGGACCGCGCCATTCACCGTCAACCCCGGCCCCGTCGATACCGGCTACGCCCCGTCCGACATACACGAAGCCGTGCGCCAGCGCTTCCCGCAGGGACGGTGGGGCGTTCCGGACGACCCCGCCCGGCTCACCCGGGCTCTACTCAAGCGCGCCCGAGGCAGCAACGAGCGCAGCAGCCAGGCGGGCACGATGACCGGGCCGGAGAGTGACCTGCGGTGCGCCGTCCGGGCCGTCGGTCACGAAGCTCAGCACACGGCCCCGGCCGACCAGATCGATGGCGGACAGCGGCGCGCTGCGCGCACGTTCCCCGGTCCGGGCGCGGATCGCGATGTAGAGCTGGTGGATCGCGGCTCGCTCGGCGCGCATCAACAGGCGCAACTCATCTGCCTGGTCGGAGAGCTCGGCGAGCGGGTCGTCCGCCCCGAAGTCATGACCGGCGTCGTCGTAGTGCGCCTTCGGCACGGACAACGACCGGATCCGAGCCGCGGGGTAGGTGGGCAGCGCGTCCACCAGGCTTTCGATCACCTTCGCCGGCCGGATGGGGTCCAGCTGGATCACCTCGTGATCGGTGATCAGCCGGATGGCGTCCCGTCCGGAATCCGCGGTCAGGGACGCCCCGCTCTCGTGCTCGCCGGCGTAGTGGCAGTTGCTCCAGGCGTACGCCTCACGCCGGGCCGCGGCGAGAACCGCCAGCGTGGCCCGATAGCGCGGCGCGAGCAGGCCGTCCGCGTCGGCCAGACCGAGGCGGGCAAGCACCCCCAGCGCCCGTTCCCGCAGCGCGGCAGTGGCTTCGCCGGTCCGATAGGTCTGGTCCGGGTCGACGACAGCCGGGAGCGCGCCGAGCCCGGCCAGCTCCCAGGACACCAGAAACACCGGCCGGGTCAGCCGCACCGGCCGTTCGATGACGTTGCCCGGCATGGGTCAGCCCCCGATCGTCGGGGGCGTGGCCGGCAGCCCGGTCCGCGGATCCACCAGCCGCTCGCCGTCGTCGTCGGTCAGGCCGAGCACGGAATCGTCGTCCACGCCGTACTTGCGCTGGTGTTCCTTGTCGTCCTCACCCTTGCCGCCGGCCGGCGGCACACCACCAACGACTCCCCCGCCACGCGCACCGGCGAGCCCACGACCCGCACCACGCATGCTCCCTTCCGCGCCGACACCCGATCCCGCACCACCGCCCGGTCCACCAGACCGCCCACGGCCAGCCGATCCGCCGGGCCTGCCCGGTCCAGGCGACGTGCCACCCTCGAATCCGCCGGACCACGACGAATCGCCCCCGGAGCCAGTCGCCGAACCGGGCACCGGCAGTGCAGGCGTCGAACCGGACCGCTGCTCGGGTAGCAGCGGCGGCGGTACAGCGCCCGCCGTTCGCATATCGCCACCACCGGACGGATCACCCACCTCAGCCGACGGTCGGTGACCACCCGAAGACGCGGGCTCCTGCGGCCGAGCGAAACCTTTCGACTCCGAGCCCTCGACCGGTGGCGGGGGCGTATCCGCGACACCACCCACACCGGTCGGCTCCGGCTGGACATACGAATGATTGCCCGGCCCGCTATGCGGCTTGTGCGGCGAAGGGGAAGGCCCTGGGGCTTGCGCAGCAAGCTTGATCTGGCCGTCAAAAGCAGTCAACTGGCCGTAATCGTTCTTCAAACCCTGACCACTGGCCTGCGCCTGCTTCGCATAACCGTGGTAGCGATCCAGATTCTCCTGCGCAATCCTGTTGTAGGTAGTGATCTGCTCTTCGGTGTCGGTGTCCCACGGCGTCGCGGTATCGAAGAAGTTCTTGTGCGGCGGCGTTTTCGGCATCGCCTGCAACGCGGACTTCATCTGGTCGAACCCGTGCGCCAGATCCGCCAGGTTCCGTGAATTGCCGACATAGGTCTCCCCCGCCACAGCAGAAGCATCGCCCAACGGCCGGATCCTCCCCCGCGCCGCCTCTGCCCCGTTTCCCGACCATACCGATTCCAGACCAGTACTCAGCCGCTGCACATCAGCACTGACCTCATCATGATCCTTTGCGATCTGATCCAGCGAAGTTGCGCCTTGATGCCATTCCACAGCACCCTTGCTGGCCAGAATTATCTCCACCAGCTCCGGCGCCGGAACGGCCTGATCGCCGGTATTTCCGTGCCACACGTTCGAAGCCCATTGCTCGACCTCGTTGAATTGCTCGTTCAACCATTGCACACCATCGCCGACCCAGTCGAACATGCTCATCACGAACCCGCCTTCTGCCGCAGGTTGGTGGCGACCATGCCGGCCACCCGCGCCGCCAGTTCGCACGGGTCCGCATGCGCCTCCTTCCTGGCACGACTCAAGATCAGCCCCGCATCGAACGAGACGTTGTCGGCAATCCCGACGCTCACCGTGCAGATGTCACCCAGCTTGCTTTCTTTGCTGACATATCCCACGGCCGGAAAGCCCTGAATCAGCGGAAACACCCGCCACACCGAGGTTTGCGGCTTGGCGTTCCGGTAGACCGCGCTGAGCCCTTGGTGATCCTGTGTCACGTAGCTGACCGAGACGCTGGCGTCAGCGTGCCAATCGCAGCTTGGGCCGAGGCCGTCTATGGAATCCGGTTTACCTTGGGGCACGGTGCCGAGGATCTGGGCAAGCTGGTCCGAGGTCAGCGCACTCTGACAGGGGTCGCCGGAGAGCACGGACGCCGGGAGCGGGTGATCGACTTTGGGGGCACCACTGTGCGGCACATTCGTACTTGCCGAGGACGCCGGAGCACTCGCAGGTACGGCGGCCGGTTTCGCGGAACAACCTCCCACCGCAAGAACAGCCCCGGCCAAGGCAATCAATGCTCGGGGCGCCCTCACGCGAACCCCTTGCCTTCACCCGGCGCCACATTCTCGACGTCGACCCTTGCCTGATTGTCCGACGACTCGGTAATCCCGAGTGCCTGCTCCAGCCGCAATACCAGCTCATTCGCATAGTTATACGCAAGTTCGATCTGCGCTCTGCCCGCCCCGAGCACACCACTATTGTGGTCTTCACCCACCATGTGCCTGTTGTAACTGTTTCCATTTGGCTCGTCAGCCGGCGGATTCATCCGAAGCGTTGTTTCTGCCTTCCGACGCATATCCCTATATTTGTCGCGAACACGCCTGGCCACGACGAGCATGCTCCGCGCCTCGTCGACGGACATCGCGAACCCCGGCCCCGCACCCCCACCGGACGCTCCCCCACCTCCCGGCCGGTCGGTGATCGCGAAGCCGAGTCCTTCGAGCCACGTCGGCCCGGACGCAGGTTGAGACACGGAATTCCCCCTCCGGCTACACCCGTTGGCGCCGGCGGAGCAACTCACCCGAAAACACTCCGCCCCTGACTCAGGGTAGCGGACATTTCACCGAAAGGTACCTTCTTATGGCGGAACCACCCCCGGGCACTTGGTCCCAACGCCCACGACGCTCCGTCAGTTCAACGGCAGTACGTAGCTATACGTGCTCTCCGCGACCTGGAACCCACACCGCTCGTACACCGACAGCGCCCCGTGGTCGTTCTCCACGTCCACGCTCAGCGCGGAGCGCTCGAAACCGGCCTCGGGGGAGCGCGCCGGCGTCGGTGAGCGTGAGGGGGCGCCAGGTGAGGTCCACACCAAGAGGGTAGGAACCACCCCCGCACCCCGATCGCCCGGCGGCTACGCTCCGGGAGTGCTGGTGCTCCTCCCCCCTTCCGAGACCAAGGCCGACGGCGGCAAAGGTGCTCCGCTCGATCTCGGCGCGCTGTCCTTCCCCGAGCTGAACCCGGTGCGCGCCAAGCTCACCGACGCGCTGGTCGAGCTGGCCGGCGACGTTCCGGCCAGCCTCTCCACGCTCGGTATCTCCGCCCGACAGGCCGACGAGGTCACCCGCAACGCGCAGCTGTGCACCTCCCCCACGATGCCCGCGCTGCGCCGCTACACCGGCGTGCTCTACGACGCGCTCGATGTGCGCGGTTTCACCCGCGCCGGGCTCGCCAAGGCCCAGCGGCGGCTCGCCGTCACCTCAGCCCTGTTCGGGGTGGTCTCGGCGACCGACCCGATTCCGGCCTACCGGCTCTCCGGCGGGAACACCGTGCCCGCACTGGGTACCGTGCGCGGGCTGTGGAAACCGGTGCTGGAGCCGGTGCTGCGCGAGGTCGAAGGCCTGGTGATCGACCTGCGGTCGGGCACCTACGCGGCCTTCGCGAAACTGCGCCCGGACGCGGTCACGGTGCGCGTGGTCACCGAGGACGCGCGGGGCAACCGCACCACCGTCAGCCATTTCAACAAGGCGTACAAGGGAAAACTGGCCGCCGTGCTCGCCACCTCCCGCAGCGAACCGTCCACTGTGGAGCAGTTGCTCCGGGTCGTGTCGAACGCGGGCCTGACCGTGGAGCGCACCGGCGAGCACGCGCTGGAGCTGCTCACCGGCTGAGCCCGCGTCAGGCGAACCGAGCCGGGGCGCACGGGGCGAGCAGGTCCGCCGGCACGTCCTCACCCAGAACGAGGTCCGCGACCAGCTTCCCGGCGTAGGGCGCCAGCGTCAGCCCGGCCGGGCCGAAGCCGGTGGCCAGGAACAGCCCGGACGCCACCTGGCCGAGCAGCGGCAGCGTGTCCGGCGTCGCCGGGCGGAAGCCCACGCGGGTCTCCGCGAGGCTCGCATCGGCCAGCCCGGGAGCGACGGCGAGCGCCTCGTCCAGGATCTCCCGCTGACCGGCGACGGTCACCCGGTGGTCGAAACCCGAGCCGGTTTCGCGGGTGGCGCCCGCGACCACCCGGCCGCCGGGGAACGCAAGCAGGTAGTGACCGCTCTGCGGCAGGACGACCGGCCACGCCGCGGTATCGGTGCCCGGCAGGTCGAAGTGGCTGATCTGCCCCCGTTGCGGCGCCACCGGCACGGGTACACCCAACGGCTCGGCGACGTCGGCCGACCACGCTCCGGCAGCCAGCACGACCGCGTCGCCGTCCAGCTCGTCCGCCCCCGCGCGTACCCGCAACCCGGGTTGCAACGAAGCGCCCGCCTGGATGAACTGCACGCCCCGGTCGATCGCAGCGGAGATCAGCGCACGGCGCAGCACCCGGCCATCCACCCGGCCGGCGCCGGTCAAGTGCACTGCCGCGAGGTCCGGCGCCAGCGGCGGAAACAGCTCGCGTACCTGCGCCGGATCAAGGCGCTGCGAAGTGCCCGCTTCCGGCGCGTCCGCGATCCGGGCGGCGATCCGCTCCTGCTCGGCGGCGAGTTCGCGCTCGTCCGCTGAAACGACGAGCCCGCCGACCACCTCATACGACGGCTCGTGCCCGAGTTCCCGCAGCTCAGCCGCGAGCTGCGGGTAATAGCGGCCGGCCGCGGCAGCGAGCGGGTACACCGCGTCGTCCCACCGCGAGGTCCACGGGCTGACGATCCCGGCCCCCGCGTCCGTGGCCACGCCCGGCAGCTCCGCGTCCACCACCACGACATCCGCCCCGCGCACGGCCAGGTGGTAGGCCGTCGCAGCACCACCCATCCCGCTACCGATCACGATCACACGCATGTCCCTCACCCTGCCCGTCCGGCGCCGAAACGTCGACCGAGCACGGCCATCGCGGCGTTATGTCCCGGAATTCCGCTCACTCCGCCGCCCCGCATCGCGCCGGCACCGCAGAGCAGCACGCGCTCGTGGGCCGTCTCGACACCCCAGGTCCCGGCTTCGCCGTACGGCCAGGACAGATCCCGGTGGAAGATGTGCCCTCGGGGCAGGCCCAGCTCGGTCTCCAGATCCAGCGGTGTCTTCGCTTTCCACGCACGGGTTGCCGTCCGCGTGCCGGCCGCTCGAAGAACGTCTCCCATGCCTCGTCGTCGCCAATCCGCGATCGCAGCTCCGTACGGGAAGGCAATGGCTCGGTGAGACTGTCGAAAGTCACCGCGGCGACCCGTCCGGCCAGCGCGTAGAACCTTTGCCAGGCCTCGAAGTCCTTTGTGGACCCTGTGACCGTACGGAACGACTCGGCGGTGCGCGCCTCGGCCGCGGTGTCGACAAGGAGACCTGTTCCGTCGACCGGGCGTGTACGAGGACATCCGGCGCCGCCGCAGCCGAACGTCCAGCCCGAGGTCCGCGATGATCCGCCGGGGCAGCAGGCCGACCAGGTAGGAATAGCGGGACAACCGCACGTCGACCCCCGCGAACGGGCGTGCGGACACCGCCGCGCCACCGATCCCGCCGCGCCGTTCGAGCACCAGCACCGACCGTCCGGCCCCGGCCAGATAGGCCGCCGCGACCAGCCCGTTGTGCCCGCCGCCCACGATCACCGCGTCGTAGTCCATGCGCGCAAGCCTAGAAGCCCACGGCCCCGGATAAATCGGTTGCGCCGCCGTCCCACCGCGCGGCACGCTGGGCACCGATCGGCAGGGTGCCGGGGTGAGGAGGTGCGTCATGGAGCTTGTCCGGGCGTTTTCCTGCCCGCTTCCGCCCGTCCTGCCCGGCTAGCCGGGTGTTTCGCACATGAGTGATGGTGGGCGGACCCGGGAACTCCGGATTTGTTGATCATGGCGGTTGGGTGGGGTCGACCGCAAGGAGGTCGAGTAGCCGGGCTTGGATCGGGGTCGG
>NZ_QZFV01000109.1:41227-182873 GCF_003600245.1 Amycolatopsis panacis | reverse complement strand
CCTACCCGGACTCTGAGTCCGTGAAGGGTCCCTTCACGGACCCGAAACCGGTCCGGCGCACGCCACGAGGTGGTCGCACACACACCTCCGCATCGCCCGCTGCCGGGCCCCCGACCAACTTTGCCGGGGCCCCGGACGCTGAGGCTGTGAAGGGACCCTTCACAGCCGTTCAGGCGACGGCGAGTGGGGGTTATAGGAGGGCGAGTCGCGTGAGGAGGGTTTCGGCCTGGCTGATTTCGGTGCTGAGCGGGTGATCGGCCATGGTGTGCGGCAGGACCGAGGACGCGAGCTGGAAGGCTTCGCGCAGCGGGGTGTCCGGGAGCGGCGTCTCGGCGAGACGCAAAGCCCTTGTCGCGCCGAGGAGTTCGCAAGCCAGCACGGTCCGGTACGCAGCCGTCGCGGCGACAGTGCTGCGAACGGCGTGGGTGGAAAAGCTCGCGTGGTCCTCCAGACCGCGCGAGATCACCGCGGTGCCGAGGGTGACCGGTGAGGCTTCGTGCCGCAGAGTGCCGAGCGCGTCGTGCGCGACGTATTCGAGGATCATGATTCCGGAGCTGCCCGCCGGTCCGTCCGCGAGGAACGGCGGGAGGCCGCTGAGGTCCGGTTCGACGAGATCGCTCAACCGGGCGGCCGACAGCTCCGCGACGTGGTGCAGCGCGGCGCGCAGGTGGTCGAAGGCGAGCGCCACGTGTGCGGTGGAGAACTGCCCGTGGTGATACGCCTGTTCGGTCTCGATGTCGATGAACGGGTTCTCGGCCGCCGCGTTGAGGTCGATGTCCAGCACGCGTTCCACGTTCGCCGCGGCCTCCAGCGCGGTGCCCTGCACCTGCGGAAACGCCCGCAGCCCGAACGGATCCTGCAGCCGGCGGCCCGCCGGCAGGTCGTCCGCGGCGGTCAGCAGCCGACGCAGCCGCGCGGCGCACCGCACCGCGCCCGGGTGCGGCCGGGCCTGGTGTACGCGTTCGGAGTAGGCCTCGGCCGAACCGCCCAGCGCGCAGAACGTCAACGCGGTGACCACGGTGCTCGCGTCCAGCAGGCGTGAGAGGTCGTGCCAGGCCAGCACGGCCTGCGCGAGCGTCGCCGCGTTGCTGGAGATGAACGCCAGGGCGTCACCGGGGCTGATCGCGACCGGATCGAGCGCGCCCGCCGCCCACGGCAGCTCCCCGGCCAGGGTCAGCGCGATCTCCGCGAGCGCGGTCAGGTCCCCGGTGCCGATCGCGCCCCGGGAGTGCACGAGCGGCTGAGCCCCGACCCGCAACGCGGTCTCCAGCGCACGCAGCAGCCGCGGGTGCACACCGCTGCCCGCCGCCGCGAGCTGGTTCAGCCGCACGAGCATGGCCGCCCGGACCGCGTCCCCCGGCAGCGGTTCGCCGGTGCCACCGGCATGACTGCGCAGCAACCGCAGCCCGTGCTGGTCCGCGGACTCCGGGTCCACCACGGTGTGCCGGTTCGCGCCCACCCCCGTGGTGCGGCCGTAGACCGCCCGCTTCGCACCCAGCTCGACGGCGAGTTCGTAACTCTGCCCGGCCCTGGCCATCGCCTCCGGGGCCAGCTCGGCCCACGCGCTGAGACGGGCCACCCGCACCGCGTCACCGCACCGGAGCCCGGTGCCGTTGATCTCGATTCGGCTGCTGTCGGTCATCACGACCCCACTCGACAAGGTTTCCTGCACGCTGCTGGTGGCCTGACCCCGGGCACGCCAGGACGCGGCGGCCCGGCCGAGCGCCGGTCAGTCGCGACGGCCCCGGTTCCGGCCCACCGCGCGGCCGACGAAGAAGCCGATCAGCAGCCCCACGATCAGGCCGATGGCGATGAAGAAGATGATCGTCGCGGCCGCGATCTTGCCGACAGTGCCGAGGAAACCCTTCGCTTCGAGGTCGGCGGCCCACACGGCCGTCTGGGTGAGCGCGTAGTGTGTCATGGCTTCAAGCCTGGCATGGCGGGAGCGCGCCGCGCGGCCGACCCCGCCCGCAGATGACCGAGAGCGTCCACATCGGACGGCATATCCGCGGACCCATTGCCGAACGTGCGATTGAATACTTGCAGAATGACAGCGCTGCCTTATATAAGCGAAGACTGTTATGATCCGGCCTGTGCACGCGTTCGACATCCTCGGCGACCCGGTGCGCCGGCGCATTCTGGAGCTGCTCGCCGACGGTGAGCAGACCTCGGGCGCGATCACGGAGGTGATCCGGGCCGAGTTCGGGCTTTCCCAGCCGGGCGTTTCCCAGCATCTGCGCGTGCTGCGTGACAGCGGGTTCGCATCGGTGCGGGCGGCGGGCGCCCGCCGGTTCTACGCCGTCGAGCCCGCGCCGCTGCGTGAGGTCGACGCTTGGTTCGGCCGGTTTCGCAGGTTCTGGGATCAACGCCTCGACGCCCTGGAAACCGAGCTGGCCCGTGGCCGGCGTGCGGCTCGGACGGCGGGTGCCGAGCCCGGCGCGGATGCGGACAAGACCGATCCCTCAGCGAAAGGCATGTGACATGAAAGACGTCTTGGACGAACTGGCCGCCGCACGCCGGGCCATGGGCAAGGGCAGCCTGCCCGCCGGCGACGCTTACACCATCGAGCTGCGGCGTCGATACTCGGCGCAGATCGACGACGTCTGGGACGCCCTGACCAACCCCGAGCGGCTGCGTCGCTGGTTGAAACCGGTCACCGGGGAACTGCGGCCTGGCGGGAAGTTCGAGTTGGACGGAGGTGAGCACGGCGAGATCCTCCGATGCGAGCCACCACGTCTGCTCGCCGTGTCCTGGCTCTACGGGCCGGACGCCGATGCGTGGCCCGGCACTAGCGAGGTGCAGGTGTGCCTGGCCCCGAGCGCGGCCGGCGACACCGAATTCGAACTCATCCACGCAGCAGTCGTCGAGGAACCCCTCTTCCCGACCTACGGCCCCGGCGCCGGCGGCGTCGGCTGGGACCTGCATCTCCTCAGCCTGACCCAGCTGCTGGCCGATGGTGAGACCGCCGACCACGAGGAGGTCGGGAAGTCACCCGAAGGGCGCGAGTTCATCCGGCGCAGCGCCGCGGCCTGGGGCGAGGCTCACTTGGCCGCCGGTGGCGAACCGGCGCACGTCGCGGCCGCGGTCGAGGCCACCACCAGGTTCTACGCACCCGGCCCGGCCTGACTTCCCGGAAGGAGTGTGCGCCGTGAGGTACACCAACTCGATCGAGATCGCCCTGCCGCGGGAGAAGGTGGCCCAGCTGCTCACCGACCCGGCACACCTGCCGAAGTGGCTGCGAGGGGTGGTGCCGCACGAGCCGGTGAACGGGATCCACGGGCGGCCCGGAACCAGGTCGCGGATCGTGATGCAGTCGGGGAAGCGGAAGAGCGAGTGCACCGAAACGATCACCCGCCGGGATCCGGCGGACCTGCACGAGATCCCTGCCGAGCTCGTCGTTCAGTTCGACCGGGAGATCACCGGCGCGGCATGTGGAGCGTCTTGCGCGATCGGCTGACCAAAGCCGATCCGGAGACGACGCTCGGGGAGAGCGAAAGCGAATATCGATTCGACAGCCTGCCGATGCGGCTGATGGGGCAGCTGATGCCCCGCGTCTTCCACAAGCAGTCGCAGCAACACATGCAGGATTTCAAGGCGTTCGCCGAACAGGGCAAGGATGTCCGCGAAGGGCGAAACTGAACTGCCGCGCTATGTCGTGTCAACTCTCCTGCATCAAATTGACGTACATGTACGGTAATTGTGCAGAACAAAAGAGCGAAGGAGCACTGTGCCCGAAAGCCGGCCGCACCCAGCCCTGTCCCGTAAGCGCGCCCCACGCGGCACTCTCGACCGGGTAAGAGTGCTCCTGGCCGCGACGGCGATCATGGCCGAGGAAGGCATGGAAGCCGTCACGATCCGCCGGATCGCCGACGAACTCGACGTGCGGCCGATGGCGCTGTACACCTATTTCCGCAGCAAGGACGAGGTCTTCGCCGGAATCTACACACGCCTGCTCGCCGAGATCGATCTGCCCACAGTGGACGAAGGCCCCGACGGAATCCGAGCCGTCGTGCACGCGTACTACGAATTGCTGATCGAGCACCCCGCACTGGCCCGGATCCACCTCGCCGCCGATCATTACGGCCAGGGAGACTTTCGCATCAGCGAAAAGCTGCACGGCTTTCTGTGCGCCAGGGGGCTGGACGACCGTGCCGCAACGGAACTGGTCGCCACGCTCGTACGGTTCACCATCGGCAGCGCCCTCCTGCGCCCGTTGCCGAACCTGTCGGAAGGCGATCCCCAGGCGTGGCGGAACTCGCAGCGCGACACCCAGGTCGTCTCCGCCTCCGACCGTTCGCCCTCGCCTGCACCCGGGACTGCGCTGCCGCACTTCACCGGAGACGAGTTCTTCGAGCACGGGCTCGACCTGATCCTGGCCGGGGTGCCGCCGAGGAGGTGAAGCGGCCACCCTGACGGTGGGTGCCGCCGGAGTGTGGACCGGGACTGCGTGAGGTCACCCGCGCGGTCCCGGCAGGGTGGCTGAGCGCAGTCCCGGTCCGCCCGGGAGCCGGAAGGGTCAGAGCACGCCCTCCTCCAGCTCGCCGGACGCGCGGGTCAGCTTGGCCGCCAGCCCGCGGTGGGTCGGGTCGACGAAGAAGTCCGGCAGGGCGATGTCGTAGCGATGTTCGCGGGCGGCCTGTTCGATGAACCGGATTGCCCGCACGCTGTCCCCGCCGAGGGTGAAGAAGCTGTCGTCGCGGCCGATGTCCGGGACGTCCAACGCGGAACGCCACAGCTCGGCCGGCGTACGCTCGATCGCCCCGGCCGGTGGTTCGCTCGCCGCGGTGCGGTCGGCCTCGATCCGGGCCACGATCGCGGCTCGGTCCCTCCCTTGCCACCCGTCCGTGCAAGCCAACCGGTATCGACCATGATTGTCAATACCAGCAACCGAGACCGGGGTCACCTTTGCTCCAGCACTCCCACGTTGAGTCCATTAAGGACGTACAAAGGACCCGATCGATCGACCGCGAAACAAGAGTCCCTGCCGTACAACACTTCCGCCCAAGAGGCAGGACTGCATACCATCAGCCGATCGCAGTTGTGACCACAGTGGACAGAGCAAGACGAGCGAGCCACCCCGCACTGAACCTCCGACGTGAAGCTTACGACCGGTTCACTATTTAGGGAAGGCTTACCTGAATCACCGGAGAACGGGCACCCGTACCTGCACGAAAGTACTGCCCGCCCCCGAGGAGCCCGCCACCACCGGCTGAGCGAGCGCTTACAATCAGCAGCAGCCCGGCAGGAGCCGCCTGCGGGGCGCGAGGAGGTTCGCCGGATGACGACGGTTTCCGCCCAGTGGTGGCCGGACGTGCAGCCCGAGACCGCCCGCCGGCTCATGCTCGCCGGCGTGGAGTCGTTCGCGAAACACGGGTTCCACGCCACTACCACGCGGGACATCGCGGGGGCCGCCGGGATGAGCCCGGCCGCGCTGTACGTGCACTTCCCGTCGAAGGCGGCGCTGCTGTTCGCGATCAGCCGCAGCGGGCACGAGCAGACCCTGGCGCTGGTGGAGAACGTGCTCGCGCGGATCACCGATCCGGTGGAACGGATGCGGCAGCTGGTCCAGGACTTCGTCGCCTGGCACGCCCGGCGGCACACCATCGCGCGGGTGGTGCAGTACGAGCTGAACGCGTTACCCGAGGAGGAGTACCGGATCGTCGCAAAGTTGCGCCGCCGGATCTCGCAGCTGGTGCGCGAGGTGATCACACAAGGCGTGCAGGAGGGCGTGTTCACCGTGACGGATGAGCACGTGGCGGCACGCGCCGTACTTTCGCTGGGCGTCGACGTGGCCCGCTGGTACGGCGACCGCGTGCGGGAGACCCCCGAAGCGCTCGGGCGGGAGTACAGCGAACTCGTGCTGCGGATGCTCGGCACGCACTGACGTCAGCTTTCCGCGACGGCACGGGTGAACCGGCCGGCGATCCGGGCCAGCCGTTCCATCAGGCCCGGCGGCGCCTCCTCCACCACGAAGTCGTAGTCCCACTGCGCGAGATAGCCCGGGATGGCGGCGAGATCGCCGGCGCCGGTGCGCAATCGGCACGTGCCGGCGTCGAGGGGTTCCACCGCACCGGCGGACGGCGGGATCCGCGCGGCGAGTTCCGCGGCGGACGCCGACACGCGCAACGTCACCTGGTGCGGGTACGGCGCGGCGGAGATGCGTTCGGACACGTAGGCGGCCAGGTCCGCGGCCGGCGGCTCCCGCGGCGGGAAACGGAAGCCCGGCACCGGCAGCCCGTCGATGCGGTCCAGCCGGAACGTCCGCCAATCCGCGCGATCACGGTCGTAGGCGACCAGGTACCAGCGCCAGCCGGTGTGCACCAGGCTCAGCGGCTCGACCTCGCGTTCGCCGACCACACCGTCGCGAGTGCCGTAGGTGAAGCGGAGCCGCTCGTGATCCCGGCAGGCGGCGGCGACCACGGTGAGCAGCTCGGCGTCGATCGCCGGGGCGCCGCCGGGCATCCGGACCAGCGCCGCGTCCATCGCCCGCACCCGGCCCCGCAACCGCGTGGGCAAGACCTGTTCGAGTTTCGCCAGCGCGCGCACGGACGTCTCCTCGATGCCGGACACCGTGCCGTTCGCGGCCGTGCGCAACCCGACCGCCACCGCGACCGCCTCGTCGTCGTCCAGCAGCAGCGGCGGCAGCGCGGCACCCGAACCGAGCCGGTATCCGCCCGCCACGCCGGGGGTCGCGTGCACCGGATAGCCGAGCGCGCGCAACCGCTCGACGTCGCGGCGGATCGTGCGGACGTCCACCTCCAGCCGTTCGGCCAGGTCGCGGCCGGGCCAATCGCGGCGGGCCTGCAACAGCGAGAGCAGCCGCAACAGCCGTTCGGACGTTCCGTACATGCCGAGCACTCTGCCAGAGAACGCGGACATCCCCGGTCCTCGATCCCGCTGGGGTTGCCGACCTCGGTGGCGCCCCGGGACAGTGACGCATGCCGATCGACCCGCACCAGCTGCTCGCCGTCGCCCGCGAAGAGGCCGAACTGGGCCAGGAGGAGGGCGGCGTCCCCATCGGCGCCGCCCTCTTCGACCGCGACGGCCACCTGCTCGGCCGCGGCCACAACCGCCGCGTCCAGGACGGTGATCCGTCCCTGCACGCGGAAACCGCCGCGTTCCGCAACGCCGGCCGCCGCCCGCACTACCGCGACACGATCATGGTGACCACGCTGTCGCCGTGCTGGTACTGCAGCGGCCTGGTCCGCCAGTTCGGCATCCCGCACCTGGTGATCGGCGAATCCCGCACTTTCACCGGCGGCCACCCCTGGCTGGCCGCCCACGGCGTGCACGTCGACCTGCTCGACGATCCCGCCTGCGCGGCCTTGATGACGACGTTCATCCGGCAACGGCCGGACCTGTGGGCGGAGGACATCGGCGAGCCTCCCGCGCCGGGCGAAAGGCTGTGAAGGGCACCTTGACGGACTCTGAGGCTGTGAAGGGTCCCTTCACAGCCTCCTCGGAAAGATCTCCACCCGGTCAAGCGTCACCCATCGTGCACTTGATAGTCCGAATGGGTGGACCCTGGGGAAGCTAGCTGATCAGGCGGCGACCGTGACCGAAAGCGCGGCGACACCCGCTTCGGTCAGTTCGGCGACGACCAGGCCGGGCGCGGCCGTGCCGGCGCCGGCCGCCGGGCGGACGTAACCGCCGCGGGCGAGGGCGTGCGCGGTCATCTGGTCGCAGCAGGCGAAACCGTCAATGAAGAGGTCGGGCTCGCAGCTGGTGGACATCTGGGCCCGCTGCTGCGCGACGGCCTTGAGCATGGCCATCGCGCGATGGGACAGCTCGACGGGGGCCTCTTCCTGACCGGGCACCTGAATCGCCTTCTTCCTGAGCAAGCTACTTAACTCTATGTTATCGGACATTGGGCCGAATGTGTTACCAACCACACTGTAACCCTTGTCCTTCGCACAGTGGTCAAGGCGCCCCGATTCCGCCCAGCCGGGTCTCCAGGGTGGCCGCCCATTCCCGGACGATCTGCCGGCGGCGGCGGGTGTCGTCGGTGAGCAGGTTGGCCAGGCCGAGCCCGCGGGCGAGGTCGAGCGTGGCCTGCACCAGCTCCCGCACACCGTCGCGGGTCTCGTCCACGCCGAGCAGCCCGACCGTCACCCGGTGCGCTTCCCGCCCGACCCGCGCCTCCAGTGGCACGAGCGCCGCCCGCAGCTGCTCGTCGGTGGCCGCCATCGCCCACAGCTGCAGCGCGGCCCGGAACATCGGGCCGGTGTAGAGGTTCAGCACCATCTCGACCACCCGCTCGATCCGCGACGGCCCGATCGGCAGCCCCGCCGCCCGCGTGCGCAGCTCGTCCAGCTGCGCTTCGCCGAGCAGGTCGACGGCGGCGGTGACCAGCGCCTCACGTGTGGGGAAGTGATGTTGCGCAGCACCCCGGGACACCCCCGCCCGCTCCGCGATCACCGCGACGGTCACCCCGTGCCAGCCCTGTTCGCTGAAGCAGTCCACGGCCGCCTCGATCAACCGCCGTCGCGTGGTCCGGCTCCGCTCCTGCTGCGGCTCACGAAGCATCAGGACCACCCGGGAACAGTCGGGGGGAAGGTACGCATCGGCGGCTCCTTACCGGCATCGATCGGCCGGGCCGTGCCGACCCTGGCCCGGGATTGAGGGCGCGGCAGCCGGCGCCCGAGGACGGATGGCACCCGAGACGGACAGCGCGGCGAAAGACTGTGCGCCGGACCAGCGAGTGCACGCCGCACCGACCCCACCACCGGCTCAGTAGGACTTCGGCAGCCCGAGGCTGTGCTGCCCGACGAAGTTGAGCACCATTTCCCGGCTGATCGGGGCGATCCGGCCGAGCCGGACGGCGGTGACCAGGCTGCCGAGGCCGTATTCGGTGGCGAGGCCGTGACCGCCGTGCGTTTGCACGGCCTGGTCGACGGCATGGATGGCGGCCTCGGCGGCGGCGTATTTGGCCATGTTGGCCGCCTCGCCGGCGCCGAGGTCGTCGCCGGCGTCGTAGAGCGAGGCCGCCTTCTGGGTCATCAGCCGCGCCAGTTCCAGCTCGATCTTCACCTCGGCCAGCGGGTGCGCCAGTCCCTGATGCGCGCCGATCGGCGGGCCCCAGACCTCGCGTTCGTTCGCGTAGCCGACCGCCTTGCCCAGCGCGTAGCGGGCGAGCCCGAGGGAGAACGAGGCACCCATGATGCGTTCCGGGTTGAGGCCGGCGAACAGCTGCGCGATCGCCGCGTCCGCCTCCCCCACCAGGGCTTCGGCGGGGAGCCGGACGTCGTCGAGGAACAGCGCGAACTGGTCTTCCGGGGCGACGATGTCCATCGCGATCCGGCGGGCCTCGAACCCCGGTGCGTCGGTGGGCACGAGGTAGAGCGCGGGCTTGAGCCGTCCGGTCTTCGCGTCCTCGGTGCGGCCGACCACAAGCACGGCGTCCGCCTCGTCGACGCCGGAGATGTAGATTTTCCGGCCGGTCAGCAGCCAGTCGCCACCGTCGCGGCGGGCCGTGGTGGTGATGCGATGCGAGTTGGAACCGGCGTCCGGTTCGGTGATCGCGAAGACGATTTTCCTGCTGCCGTCGGCCAATCCGGGCAGCCACTGCTGCTTCTGCGCGGCCGTGCCGAACCGGGACAGCACGGTGCCGACGATCGCCGGGGAGACCACCATCAGCAGCATCGGGGTGCCCGCGGCGGCGAGTTCCTCCAGCACCGCGGCGAGATCGGCGATGCCGGCGCCGCCACCGCCGTACTCCTCGGGCAGGTTCACCCCGAGGTAGCCGAGCCGCCCGGCCTCGGCCCACAGCTCGTCGGTCTTCTCACCCGCCCGCGCTTTCGCGGCGTAGTACTCGTGTCCGTACTTGCCGGCCAGGTCGGCGACCGCTTTGCGCAGCGCCACGCGTTCCTCGGGCTCCACGAAGTTCATCGCGTTCATGCTCGTTCTCCCACCACTGCCAGCACTGCGCCGACTTCGACCTGCTGCCCGACTTCGACGCCGACCGCGGTGACCACCCCGTCCGCCGGTGCCGAGATCCGGTGTTCCATCTTCATCGCTTCGAGCCACAGCAACGGATCCCCCGCCGCCACGACGTCACCGGCGGCCACCGCGAGCCGCACCACCGTGCCCGGCATCGGCGCCACCAGCGAGCCCGCGGCCGGCGCGGCGTCCGGATCGGCGAACCTCGGCTGCGCGGCCAGCGTCACCGAACCCGACGCAGAGTCTACATAGGACTTTCCAGACCAGCGTCGCACCGTGAACGTCCGGCGGATTCCGGAAACGTCCAGTACCACTCGCTCCGGCTCGGCGGACACGAGCGTCACGTCCTCGTATCCCTCAGCTCGCAATCCGCCCCGGGCCAAGAAATAGGCGACCTCGTACCGGTTCTCCCCGACACTGAAGGACTTGCGTTGCGGAGTGGATCGCACGTTGCGCCAGCCACCGGGCAGACCGCGCAGCACGGTCGCCGACTCGCGGTTCGCCGCAGCGTCGGCGAGAGCGGCAGCCAATGCGGACAACCGTTGAGTGTCCATTGTGGCCAATGGGCGCGCCAGCGTGTCCAGCCCGTGCCGATCGAAGAAGGCCGTATTGGTCTCACCGGCCAGAAATGCTTCGTGTCGCAGGACTCGGACGAGCAGATCGCGATTGGTCACCACACCGTGGATCCGGGCGCCCGCGAGCGCGGCGGCCAGACGGCGGGCGGCCTCGGTCCGGGTCGGCGCCCAGGAGATCACTTTGGCCAGCATCGGATCGTAGTGCACGCTGACCACCGAGCCCGGCTCCACACAGGAATCCAGGCGCAGGCCCGCACCGTGGGTGAATCGACGGTCCACACCGGGCACGTCGAACGCGTGCAGCGTGCCGCTCTGCGGCTGCCAGTCCGCGGCCGGATCCTCCGCGTACAGCCGGACCTCAATGGAATGCCCCTGCGCCACCGGCGGTTCCGGATCGAGGCGCGCACCGTCCGCAATGGACAGCTGCAGTCCGACGAGGTCCAGGCCGGTGACGTTTTCGGTGACCGGGTGCTCGACCTGAAGCCGGGTGTTCATTTCCAGGAAGGAGAACCGGCCGTCGGGCGCGGCGAGGAATTCCACCGTGCCCGCACCGGTGTAGTCGATCGCTTGCGCCGCTTTCCGGGCCGCGTCGAACAATGCGGCCCGCAGCTGCGGCCCGACGAACGGTGATGGCGCCTCCTCGACCACCTTCTGATGCCGCCGCTGGAGAGAACATTCCCGTTCACCCACCGCCCAGACCGTGCCGTGGGTGTCGGCGAGCACCTGCACCTCGATATGCCGCCCGGTCTCCAGGTAACGCTCACAGAAGACCGTGGGGTCGCCGAACGCCGAGCCCGCTTCGGCCCGCGCGCTCTGTACCGCCTCGGCCAGCTCCGCCAGCTCGCGCACCACGCGCATCCCGCGCCCGCCGCCCCCGGCGGACGCCTTGACCAGCAGCGGCAGATCGTCCTCGGTGACCTCGTCCGGATCCAATTCGGACAGTACCGGCACGCCGGCCGCGGCCATCAGCCGTTTCGACTCCACTTTGGAACCCATGACCGCGATCGCGGCGGGCGGCGGTCCGATCCAGGTCAGCCCGGCGTCGAGCACCGCCTGCGCGAACGCGGCGTTCTCGGACAGGAAACCGTAGCCCGGGTGCACGGCGTCGGCGCCCGCGTGCGCCGCGGCTTTCACGAGCAGGTCCGCCCGCAGGTAGGTCTCGGCTGGCGCGGCGCCGGGCAGCCGCACCGCGACGTCGGCGTCGCGCACGTGCGGCGCATCCGTGTCCGCGTCGGAGAACACCGCGACGGTACCGATTCCGGCCGTCCGGCAGGTGCGGAACACCCGGCGCGCGATCTCGCCCCGGTTGGCGACCAGCAGGTTCTGGATCACAGCGGCACCCCTACATCCGGAAGACGCCGAAGCCACCTTCAGCGCCCTTCACTGGTCCATTGTGGATTACCGACAGGCTGAGCCCGAGCACCGTGCGGGTGTCGCGCGGGTCGATGATGCCGTCGTCGTAAAGCATCCCGGACAGGAACATCGGCATCGACTCTGCCTCGATCTGGTTCTCCACCATGGCGCGCATGGCCGCATCGTCGTCGTCGCTGTAGTCCTGACCCCGGCTCGCGGCGGCAGCTCTGGCCACAATGGACAGGACACCGGCCAGCTGGGCCGGCCCCATCACCGCGGACTTCGCGCTCGGCCAGGCGAACAGGAACCGGGGATCGTAGGCCCGCCCGCACATTCCGTAGTGGCCCGCACCATAGGAAGCGCCCATCAGCACGGACAGGTGCGGCACCCGCGAATTGGACACCGCGTTGATCATCAGCGCTCCGTGCTTGATGATGCCGCGCTGCTCGTACTCCTTGCCGACCATGTAGCCGGTGGTGTTGTGCAGGAAGATCAACGGGGTGTCGACCTGGTTGGCCAGCTGGATGAACTGCGCGGCCTTCTGCGACTCCTCGCTGAACAGCACCCCGCGCGCGTTGGCCAGAATGCCCACCGGATACCCGTGGACGTTCGCCCAGCCGGTGACCAGGCTCGGCCCATAGAGCGGCTTGAACTCGTCGAAATCGGAGCCGTCCACCACGCGGGCGATGACCTCGCGCGGGTCGAAGGGGATCTTCAGGTCGGTGGGCACGATGCCGAGCAGCTCCTCGGCGTCGAACCGCGGCTCGGCGTATCCGCTCTTCGGCGCCGGTCCCTGCTTGCGCCAGTTGAGCCGCTTGACGATGCTGCGGCCGAGGCGGATCGCGTCCTGTTCGCCGGCCGCCAGATAGTCGGCGAGGCCCGAGGTACGGGCGTGCATTTCCGCGCCGCCGAGGGATTCGTCGTCGGACTCCTCCCCCGTGGCCATCTTCACCAGCGGCGGGCCGCCGAGGAACACCTTCGCGCGCTCCTTGACCATCACCACGTAGTCCGACATGCCGGGCAGGTACGCCCCGCCCGCGGTGGAGTTGCCGAAGACCAGCGCGATGGCCGGCACCTTCGCCGCCGAGGACCGGGTGAGATCGCGGAAGATCCGGCCGCCGGGGATGAAGATCTCCTTCTGGGTCGGCAGATCCGCGCCGCCGGACTCCACCAGGTTGATCACCGGCAGCCGGTTCTGCGCGGCGATGTCGGCAGCGCGGAAGGACTTCTTCGTGGTCCACGGGTTGCTCGCGCCGCCCTTGACGGTGGGATCGCTGGCCGAGATCAGGCATTCGACGCCCTCCACCACCCCGATACCGGTGATCACGCCGGCGCCCACCCGGTAGTCCGAGCCCCACGCGGCCAGCGGCGACAGCTCCAGGAACGGCGAATCCTCGTCCAGCAGCAGCTCGATCCGTTCGCGGGCGAGCAGCTTGCCCCGTTGGCGGTGGCGCGCCACGTACTTCTCGCCGCCACCGGCCACGGCTTTGGCGTGCTCGGCGTCGATCTCCGCGAGTTTCTCCAGCATCGCCTCCCGGTTGGCGGAGAACTCACCGGTCCGGGTGTCCACTGTGGAGCGCAGGGTGGTCATGCGGTGTATCCCAATCGCTTCGCGGCCAGGCCGGTGAGGATCTCGGTGGTGCCGCCGCCGATGCCGAGGATCCGCACGTCCCGGTAGTGTCGTTCCACTTCGGACTCACGCAGGTACCCGAGCCCGCCGTGCAGCTGCACTGCTTCGTGCACCACCCACTCGGCTGCTTCGACGGCGGTGTTCTTGGCGAAACAGGCTTCGGCGACGACCTCTTCCCCGGCCACGTGCCGGATCGCCGTCTGCCGGGTATACGTGCGCGCGACGTCGATCCTGCGCGCCATCTCGGTGAGCTTGTGCTGCACGAGCTGCCGGGAGATCAGCGGACGGCCGAAGGTCTCCCGCATCCGGCACCATTCCAGCGTCAGGTCCAGCGAACGCTGGGCGTGCGCATAGGCCTGGACCGCAAGGGACAGCCGTTCGGTCACGAACTGCGTGGCCACCTGGGCGAACCCGCTGTTCTCCACACCGACCAGATTCTCCACGGGCACCCGGACGTCTACATAGGACAGCTCGGCGGTGTCCGAAGCGGACCAGCCCATCTTCTCCAGCCTGCGCGAAACCGTGAATCCCGGCGTGCCCCGTTCCACGACCAGCAGCGAGATCCCGTGCGCGCCTGGCTCCCCGGTCCGCACCATCGTGGTCACGAAGTCCGCGCGGCAGCCTGAAGTGATGAAGGTCTTGACCCCGTTGACCACGTACTCGTCGCCCTCGCGGACCGCGGCGGTGCGGATACCGGCGACGTCGGAGCCGCCGTCGGGTTCGGTCACCGCGAGCGCACCGATCTTGTCCCCGGCCAGCGCCGGCCGCACCCAGCGTTCGATCTGCACCGGATCGCCCGCGGCGGCGATGTGCGGCACGGCGATCCCGCAGGTGAACAACGAGGCGACGAGCCCGCCGGAACTCCCGGCGTAGTGCATCTCCTCGGCCACCACCACTGCGTCGAGGTAGTCGCCGCCACCACCGCCCACCGCCTCGCCGAAGGCGACGCCGAGCAACCCCAGCGCACCGGCTTTCCGATGCAGTTCGCGGGGCAGCTCCCCGGCACGTTCCCAGTCGTCGAGGTGCGGCAGCACTTCCTTCTCCGTGAACCGGCGCACGGTCGCGCGCAACTCCCGGCGTTCGGGCGTGCCGAACGAATCGAGGTTCACAGCAGTTCCTCCGGTACGTCGAGTTCGCGCGCTCGCAGCCATTCGCCGAGGGCCTTCGCCTGCGGGTCGAACCGGGCCTGCGAGGCCACGCCTTCGCCGAGAATCCCTTCCACCACGAAGTTCATCGCCCACAGGTTCGGCAGCAGGTGCCGGGTCACCGGCAGCGTTTCGGTCTCCGGCAGCAGCCTGCGGAACTCGGCCACGGTGAGACGCCGCACCAGCCAGCGCCAGGCGGCGTCCGAACGTACCCAGACGCCGAGGTTGGCGTTGCCGCCCTTGTCCCCGCTGCGCGCACCGGCCACCCGCCCCAGCGGTACCCGGCGCACCGGGCCCGCGACCGGCGGCTCGGGCAGCGCCGGTTCATCCACTTCGGACAGCGGACGGGTTTCCGCCGCCGGCGCAATGTCGACTCGCGACCCATCCGGCAACACCGCCACGTGCGGCACCTCGGCAGTGTCCACATAGGCCGCCGAGTAGACGCCGTACGGCACGGCTTCCGAAGGCGGTGCGGTCACGTGGAAACCCGGGTAGCTGGCCAGCGCCAGCTCCACCACGGCCGAGCTGAACGCGCGCCCGGCGACCTTCGGATCGGCGTCTTTCACCGCGACGTGCAGCAACGCGCTGGCCTGCTCCTCGGTCTCCGCGTCGGCGTGGTCGGTGCGCGCGAGCGTCCAGCGCAGGTCCGCCGGACGCCGGTTCGCCAGCGCCCCTTCCAGCTGATCCCGCACCAGTGCGGCCTTTTCCTCGATGTCCAGTCCAGTGAGGACGAACGTCGTCTCGTTGCGGAACCCACCGAGCCGGTTGAGGCACACCTTCACCGTGGGCGGCGGCGCTTCCCCGCGCGCACCCGAGATCCGGATCCGGTCCGGGCCGTCCGCTGCGAGCATGAGCGTGTCGAACCGGGCGGTCACATCGGGATTCGCGTAGCGGGCGCCGGTGATCTCGTAAAGCAGCTGCGCGGTGACCGTGCCGGTGCTCACCACTCCCCCCGTGCCCGGGTGCTTGGTGATCACGCTGGATCCGTCCGCGTGGATCTCCGCGATCGGGAAGCCCGGGTTCCCGATCGGCTGCTCGCGGAAGAACGCGTAGTTTCCGCCGGTCGCCTGGGCCCCGCATTCGATCACGTGCCCCGCGGCGACCGCGCCGGCCAGCGCGTCGTAGTCCTCCCGCGCCCAGCCGAAGTGCGCCGCCGCCGGGCCGACGAGCACCGACGCGTCGGTCACCCGCCCGGTGACCACCACGTCCGCCCCGGCGTCCAGGCAGGCGGCGATCCCCCAGGCACCCAGATAAGCGTTGGCGGTCAACGGTTTCCCGAACCCGAGCCGCTCGGCCCGGGAGATCAGGTCGTCCCCCTCCACATGCGCGATCCGCACGTCGATGCCGAGCTTCGCGGCCAGCTCCCGCAATGCCGCGGCGAGCCCGGCCGGGTTCAGCCCGCCCGCGTTCGCGACGATCCGCACGCCGTTGTCCTTGGCCAGCCCGAGGTTCTCCTCCATCTGGCGGAGGAACGTCCTGGCGTACCCGCGATCCGGGTCCTTCAGCCGGTCACGGCCGAGGATCAGCATGGTCAGCTCGGCGAGGTAGTCGCCGGTCAGCACGTCCAGCGGCCCGCCGGTGAGCATTTCGCGCACCGCGGAGAACCGGTCGCCGTAGAAGCCGGAAGCATTGCCGATCCGCAACACCGGGGCGTTCACACGAACTGCCCCGGTGCTCGCCCGGCCCCGGGCGGCCCGGCGAACGCCTGCGCGATGCCGAGCCACTCCCGCACTTCCCCGCCGGTGGCTACGAGGCCGGTGTCGTCGGGATGCCGCCGTTGTGTGACCACCAGGCAGAAGTCGAGGGCGCTGCCGGTCAGCCGTCCTTCGGCGTCCTCCGGGCCGAACGCCCAGGTGGCGCCGTCCGGCGCGGCCAGCTCCACGCGGAACTGCCCGGGCGGCGGCGCGAGCGAGTGCAGCTTGTAGGCGAAATCGCGGGTGCGGGTGCCGAACCGGGCGATGTGCCACAGCCGCCCGCTGGGCTCGCGGACGACCCCGAGCGCGTCGGCGAGATCCTGCCCGTGCGCCCAGGTCTCCATCATCCGCGCGGTGGCCATCGAAGCCGCGCTCATCGGCGGCCCGTACCAGGGCAGTTTCGCCCCCTCCGGGACCGCGGCGAGCGCCTCCGCAAGCTCGGCCCGGCCGGCCCGCCACCGTGCGAGCAGTTGCTCCGGCGGCTCCGCCGCACCCTCGGCCGCCCCTCGATCCATATACGCCTCACCGATTCTGAGCAGGTTCTCCACCTCGGCCCGCCACCGCCGCGGCCGGCGCGCCGCGATCAGCGCCTTCCTGTCGGTCCAGGCCAGATGCGCGATCTGATGCGCCACGGTCCACCCCGGCGCCGGGGTCGGCCGGGCCCATCCCGCCTCGTCCAGCCCCGCCACGAGCGCGTCCGCCACCTGCGATTCGGCCGCCAGATCCCCGAGGATCACGGCGAGATCAGCCATCCCTGCGCCTCCCTGCGTCCACGGATGCTCCACCCGCCGACCAGCGTGGACCCCGGTGCCGAAAAAATCAAGCTCGCGTGATTGTTTCTCGTTCGGACGGCCCGTACGGCGGCGACAAGGGACGGCGCCCGCCCCGCCGACAGCGAAGTCGCCTCCGCCGAGTGTGAGTACGTTCTTGGCGGAGAATCCGCGTACATGTACGGCAAAAACGCCAACACAGACACGAGCAAACACACTCACCCCACCGAGTGACACGTTGCCGGCGATCCGGCCAGGACCTACCGTCGGCACATGGGTTCGCGCGCGAAGGTCGGGCACCAGGTCACCGCCACGCTCGCCCGAAACACCGGTGGCCAAGGGGCCGCTGGCGCTCTTTCCGGCGATTACCTTGTCGCCGCGACGAATTCCCCCACGATCCGCCCCGTCCAGCAAGTGTCACACCGGATCCCCACCACGGGGGAATCGATGATCGCGACGATGCGCGTGGCATCGGCAGCGCCCGGAGCCGCCGTCCCACTCCCCGACGAATGTCCTTGCGCCACAACGGATTTCTGTCCGGATCCTCTCGTCACTCGTCGCGACCTCGGACTCGAAGACCGGCCCCTGCCAAGGCTCGTCGGTCCAGGCGCCGCGCGCAACGGGATGCGCGGCGACCGGATCTTCAGCTCGGGCGGAGCCCTCCGCGCCAGGTTCGCGCATCACCTCCTCCCTCGCGGCGAAGTACTCCGGCCCAGAGAAGTGTTCCCGCGAACCAGCGAAACAGCCCTTGTCACCGCCCGGACCGCGATGATCCGGCAACCGCCCCACCCGAGGTGAGCAGCGTGAGCGACTACCCACCGGAGCCGTGGCGACTCGCCGGTGAAGCCTGTTTGTCGATGTGGCGACTGCCCGTCGACGAGGTGGCCGGCCTGCCCGCGGGCGCGGAACCGATCCTCATCGCCGGGCGTGCGTCCGTGTTCACCGCCTGGATCGACTACCGGCCGCCGGGGCAGCTGAGTTACCGCGAGCTGCTCTGCGCAGTCGCGGTACACGGTCGCGGACTCGCCGCGTCGATCACCCAGATCTGGGTCGACAGCGAGATATCGCGGGACGGCGGGCGCGAACTCTGGGGCATCCCGAAAGAACTCGCCTCCTTCGGTTTCACCGGCGGGCGAACCTTCACTGCCACCACGGGGATCACGGCCTCCACCGACACCGCGACCACAGGTACCGCGGCAGCCGAGGGGACGACCGCCGACACCACGGCCACCACGATCAGCGACACCACAGCCGCAACCGACACAGCCACAACCGACACCACAGCCGCCGAGACCGCAGCCGTCCACACTGCGACGACCCACGCCGAGCCGACCGGCGTCTGGATCGCCACCGCCGCGTTCACCCCCCGAGCCGGGCTGCCCTTCCCCCTACCCGCCCGATTCGAGATCGCCCAGACCCTCGCCGGCCGCCTCACCCGTACGCCGGTGCGATGGCGAGCCCGGCCGTCACTCGCCGCGGCGGACTGGGCGGTCAACCCCGCCGGGCCGCTCGGTCAGCTTGCCGGGAAGCGGCCTGTGGGCAGTGCCGTGCTGCGGGGATTCACCCTCGAATTCGGTCCGCGCGGGGCCTCGACCAGCCGCTCTGAGTGACGACCTAACCCGCGAGGGTGAAGCCTCGACACGCCACCCCTTGGGGCACGTGCAGGCCCCAACCCCTACATGTAGTCTCTGAACACCGGCAGCCCCCAGCGACGGGGAGACCGCTTCGGGAGGGTCGCCGGGCAGATCTACGTAACCGCAGCGCACAGCCCCGCCGGGTGGTGCGCCGCTCGAACACGCCCTTTTCGGGTCGACTCTGTGGGAGACGCGCATGTCAGTGGAAACCGGTACGCGGCCGCCGGCGACGGCAGACCAGGCCCCGAACACCGTCCACGTGATCCGGCGGGACGGCAGCGTCTCACCCTTCGACGCGGGCAAGATCTCGGTGGCGCTGACCAAGGCCTTCCTCGCGGTCGAGGGGGGCGACGCCGCGGCGTCCTCGCGCGTGCACCACGTGGTCGCCGAGCTGACCGGGCAGGTGGAGGCAGCGCTGCTGCGGCACGCCGGGCCGGAGACCGCGCTGCACATCGAGCAGATCCAGGACCAGGTCGAACTCGCGCTGATGCGCGGGGAGCACCACAAGGTCGCCCGCGCGTACGTGCTCTACCGCGAGGAGCGCACGAAGGCCCGCGAGGCCGCCGCGCCCGCCCCGGCCGAGGCCGCGATCACCGTGAAGGGCGCCGACGGCACGGTCCGCCCGCTCGACTGGGCCCGCGTGGCGCATGTGGTCGGCGAGGCGGTGGCCGGGCTCGAAGACGTGTCCGCCGAGCCGGTGCTCGCCGAGGCCAAGCGCAACCTCTACGACGGCATCAGCACCGACGAGCTGGCGCTGGCGCAGATCATGGCCGCCCGGGTGCTCGTCGAGCAGGAGCCGAACTACTCCTACGTCAGCGCCCGGCTGCTGCTGGACAAGCTGCGCGGCGAGGCACTCAGCCACCTGGCCGGCACCCCTCGCCTGGCCAGCCAGGACGAGATGGCCCGCGAGTACCCCGCGTACTTCCGCGCCTACCTGCGCCGCGCGGTCGAGCTGGAGCTGGTCGACGGCGAGCTGCTCGGCTTCGACCTGGACCGGATCACCGCCGCCCTGCACCCCGAGCGGGACCTGGACTTCGGCTTCCTCGGCCTACAGACGCTCTACGACCGGTACTTCCAGCACCACAACGGCGTCCGTTTCGAGCTGCCGCAGGCGTTCTTCATGCGCGTCGCGATGGGCCTGGCGATCCGCGAGGATGACCGGGAATCTCGTGCGATAGAATTCTATGAACTGCTCTCCACGTTCCACTTCATGGCCTCGACGCCGACGCTGTTCAACTCGGGCACCACCCGTGCCCAGCTCTCGTCCTGCTTCCTGACCACAGTGGACGACGACCTGGACTCGATCTTCCAGGCGTACAAGAACAACGCTCTGCTGGCCAAATACTCCGGCGGGCTCGGCAACGACTGGACCCCGGTCCGCGGTCTCGGCGCGCACATCAAGGGCACCAACGGCCAGTCCCAGGGCGTGGTGCCGTTCCTGAAGATCGCCAACGACACCGCGGTCGCGGTGAACCAGGGCGGCAAGCGCAAGGGCGCGGCCTGCGCCTACCTGGAGACCTGGCACGTCGACATCGAGGAATTCCTCGACCTGCGCAAGAACACCGGCGACGACCGCCGCCGCACGCACGACATGAACACCGCCAACTGGGTGCCCGACGAGTTCCTGCGCCGGGTCGAGGCGGACGCGCAGTGGACGCTGTTCTCCCCGAACGAGACCCCGGACCTGCACGACCTGTTCGGCACCGCGTTCGCCGAGCGCTACCGCGAGTACGAGGCCGCCGCCGAACGCGGGGAGATCAAGGTGTTCCGGCGCGTGCGCGCGGTGGAACTGTGGCGGCGCATGCTGACCATGCTGTTCGAGACCGGGCACCCGTGGATCACCTTCAAGGACCCGTGCAACCTGCGCTCGCCGCAGCAGCACATCGGCGTGGTGCACTCGTCCAACCTGTGCACCGAGATCACGCTGAACACCAACAGTGAAGAGGTCGCGGTCTGCAACCTCGGCTCGGTCAACCTGCTCAAGCACGTCACCCCGTCCGGTTTGGACACCGCCCGGCTGGAGCAGACCGTGCGCACCGCGGTCCGCATGCTGGACAACGTGATCGACATCAACTTCTACACGATCCCGGAGGCGCGCCGGTCCAACCTGCGCCATCGGCCGATCGGGCTGGGACTGATGGGCTTCCAGGACGCGCTGTTCGAGATCGGCGTGCCGCTGTCCTCGGACGCCGCGGTGCGGTTCGCCGACGAAAGCATGGAGCACATCTCCTACTACGCGATCTCGGCCTCCACCGACCTCGCCCAGGAACGCGGCCGCTACCAGTCGTTCGAGGGTTCGCTGTGGAGCCGCGGCATCCTCCCGATCGACTCGATGCAGCTGCTGATCGACGCCCGACAGGGCGACGCGCTCGACGTGGACACCTCGTCCACTTTGGACTGGGCGCCGCTGCGCGAGCGGGTGAGGACGGTCGGCATGCGCAACTCCAACGTGATGGCGATCGCGCCGACCGCGACGATCTCCAACATCTGCGGGGTGGGCCAGTCGATCGAGCCGCTGTTCCAGAACCTGTACGTGAAGTCGAACATGTCCGGGGACTTCACCGTGGTGAACCCGCACCTGGTGCGCTCGCTCAAGGCGCGCGGGCTGTGGGACGAGGTCATGGTCAGCGACCTCAAGTACTTCGACGGCAGCCTCGGCCAGATCGACCGCGTGCCGGACGATCTCAAGGCGCTGTACGCGACCGCGTTCGAGATCGAGTCGAAGTGGCTGGTGGACGCGGGTTCGCGGCGCCAGAAGTGGATCGACCAGGCGCAGTCGCTGAACCTCTACATCGACGCGCCGAGCGGCCGCAAGCTCGACGAGCTGTACCGCTATGCCTGGCACAAGGGGCTCAAGACCACGTACTACCTGCGGGCCCGCTCGGCCACGCACGTGGAGAAGAGCACCCTGCGCGGCACCGACGGCAAGCTGAACGCGGTCTCGGCCACCCCCGCCGCCACCGCCCCCGCGGCGAGCCCGGCAGCGGCCCGGCCGGCTGGTCCCGTCCCGTCGCCGAGCCCGGCCCCTTCGCCGTCGGCCGGCCCGGTCTCGGCAGCGTCTCCTTCGCCGTCGGCCGGCCTGGCTCCGTCGCCCGGCCCCGCAGCCGCGGTCCCGGCCACCCCGCCCGCCGCGCAGCCGGAATCGAAGGAGCTGCCGAAGGTGGACGACGTGGACTTCGTCGCCACCGAAGGCGCCGCCTGCCGCATCGACGACCCCGACTGCGAAGCCTGCCAGTAACGCCCGACCACGAAGCTTGAGGTGAGTGGATACATGACCAACGTGGAGAGCACGGACGCGACCGGGCTGGGCCGGATCGAGGTCGGCGCGGGCCGGATCGACGTCGACGACAAGCGGATGATCAACGCCCGCGCCGACGTGAACCAGCTGCTGCCGATGAAGTACCGCTGGGCCTGGGACAAATACCTGGCCGGCTGCAACAACCACTGGATGCCGACCGAGGTCGCGATGCAGGCCGACATCGCGCTGTGGAAGTCCGCCGACGGCCTGACCGACGACGAGCGTCAGATGCTCAAGCGCAACCTCGGCTTCTTCGCCACCGCGGAGTCCTTGGTGGCCAACAACATCGTGCTCGCGGTGTACCGGCAGATCACCAACCCGGAGTGCCGCCAGTACCTGCTGCGCCAGGCGTTCGAGGAGGCCGTGCACACGCACACCTTCCAGTACATCTGCGAGAGCCTCGGCCTGGTCGAGGGCGAGCTGTTCAACATGTACCGCGAGGTACCGTCCATTTCGGACAAGGACGCCTGGGCGCTGAAGTACACCCAGCACCTGGAGGACCCGGACTTCGAGACCGGCACGCCGGAGGCGGACACCGCGTTTCTGCGCGATCTGGTGGCGTTCTACGTGATCTTCGAGGGCATGTGGTTCTACACCGGTTTCGCGCAGATCCTGTCGCTGGGCCGGCGGAACAAGATGGTCGGCATCGCCGAGCAGTACCAGTACATCCTGCGGGACGAGTCGATCCACCTGAACTTCGGTATCGACTGCATCAACCAGATCAAGATCGAGAATCCGCACCTGTGGACCGAGCAGTTCCAGGCCGAGGTCCGGCAGATGCTGACCGACGCCTGCGAGCTGGAGGTCGCCTACGCCCGCGACACCATGCCGCGGGGCATGCTGGGCCTCTCGGCGCAGCTGTGCGAGCAGTACATGCACTTCATCACCGACCGGCGCGCGCAGCAGATCGGGCTGGCGCCGATCTTCGGGGAGACGGAAAACCCGTTCCCCTGGATGTCGGAGGCGATGGACCTGAAGAAGGAGAAGAACTTCTTCGAGACCCGGGTCATCGAGTACCAGTCGGGCGGCGCGCTGGACTGGGACTGATCCCGCACTCCGGGAATCGAGTACGACTTGTGCCGTCTCCGGCCACGACCCGCTAGGCTCGGCCACGCCACTGGTTCGCCAGGACGTGGCCGAGCCTCTTTGCGGCGCGGCCGCGCACTGGGGAGGCAACAGGGAACCCGGTGTGAATCCGGGACTGCCCCGCAGCGGTATGTGGGAACGGAAGCCGTCACCGCGAGAGCGGTACAGCACTGGGCGCGAGCCCGGGAAGCGACGGCCGGTAGGCACGAGCGGTACGCCCACGAGTCCGAAGACCTGCCCGTGGTACGCGCGCCGAAGGCGTGCGTGAGTCCGGGCCTCGTGGGACAAGGCGCGACCGAAGCACGGCTCCCGCGTGCCCGGGCTCATCCGGCGAGCACGTGAGGATGCACAGCTGTGAACACCCTGAACACCCTGAACACCCTGGGCACCACTGTCCTCGGTCATCCGAGGATCGGGCCGGACCGGGAGCTCAAACGAGCACTGGAGGCCTACTGGGCGGGCAAGGCCACCGAGGCCGGCCTGCTGGAGACCGGGCGGAGGCTGCGCGAGCGGACCTGGACCGCTCTGCGCGACGCCGGTCTCGGCTCGATCCCGTCGAGCACGTTCTCCCACTACGATCAGGTGCTCGACATCGCCGCGCTGTTCGGCGCGCTGCCCGGGCGTTTCACCCGGCTGGGCCTTTCCCCGCTGGACACCTACTTCGCCGCCGCCCGCGGGGTGCCGGACGCGCCCGCGCTGGAGATGACGAAGTGGTTCGACACGAACTACCACTACCTCGTCCCGGAGCTGGGCCCGGACAGCCGGTTCACGCTGACCGGCACCGCCCCGCTCGACGAGGTCCGCGAAGCGAAGGCGCTGGGTGTCACCCCGCGGCCGGTGCTGGTCGGACCGGTCACTTTCCTGGTGCTGGCCAAGGCGGACACCCCCGGGTTCGAGCCGATCGAACTGCTCGACGAGCTGCTGCCCGCCTACGTCGAGCTGCTGCGCCGCCTGCGGACCGAAGGCGTGGAGTGGGTGCAGCTGGACGAACCGGCGTTCGCCGCCGACCGGAGCACCGCCGAGCTGAACGCGCTCACCCGCGCCTACCACGTGCTGGCGAAGGAGACCGACCGGCCGAAGCTGCTGGTCGCCGGGTACTTCGGCAAACTGGGCCGGGCGCTGGGCGTGCTCGCCCGCTCCCCGATCGAGGCGCTGGCCGTCGACCTGGTCACCGATGAGTCCTTTGTGGACGATGTGGTGGCGGAAGGCGCGCTGCGCGACAAGGAGATCCTCGCCGGGGTCGTGGACGGGCGCAACGTGTGGCGCACCGATCCGGACCGCGCGCTCGCGTGCGCGCGTCGGCTGGCCGGCACCGCCGCCCGGGTCAGCGTGAGCACGTCGTGTTCGCTGCTGCACGTGCCCTACGACGTGACCGCGGAGACTCGGCTCGAACCGCGGCTGCAGAGCTGGCTCGCGTTCGCCCGGCAGAAGGTCGACGAGGTGGTGCTGCTCGGCCGCGCGCTCGACGGCGAGGACGTGGACCTGGCCCCGGCGCGCGCCGCGGTGGCCGATCGCGCCGGCGCCACCGAGCTGACCGACCCGGCGGTCCGCAGCAGGCTCGCCGGGCTGACCGAGGCAGACGCCGTCCGCCCGCCGTACGCGCAGCGTGCCGCCGCCCAGTCGGCCGCGCTGAACCTGCCGGATCTGCCGACCACGACCATCGGATCCTTCCCGCAGACCGGCGACGTGCGCCGCGCCCGTGCCGCGCACCGGGCGGGCAAGCTCGGCGCCGAGCAGTACCGAGGCGCCATGCGCGCCGAGATCGAGCGCGTGGTGCGGCTGCAAGAAGACCTCGGCCTGGACGTGCTGGTGCACGGCGAGCCGGAGCGCAACGACATGGTGCAGTACTTCGCCGAGCAACTGGCCGGGTTCGCGGCCACCGAGCACGGCTGGGTGCAGTCCTACGGTTCGCGCTGTGTGCGCCCGCCGATCCTGTTCGGCGACGTCTCGCGGCCGGAGCCGATGACCGTGGAGTGGGCGCGCTATGCCCAAGACCTCACCAGCCGCCCGGTGAAGGGCATGCTGACCGGTCCGGTGACCATCCTGGCCTGGTCGTTCGTCCGCGACGACCAGCCGCTCGGCGACACCGCGCGGCAGGTCGCCCTGGCCATCCGCGACGAGGTGGCCGATCTGGAGGCGGCCGGCATCCGCGTCATCCAGGTCGACGAACCGGCGCTGCGGGAGCTGCTGCCCCTGCGAACGGCCGCGCACGACGCGTACCTCGCCTGGGCGGTGCACGCGTTCCGGCTGTCCACCTCCGGCGTCGAGGACCGCACGCAGATCCACACGCACATGTGCTATTCCGAATTCGGCGAGGTGCTGCCCGCGATCGACGCGCTTGAAGCCGACGTGACCAGCATCGAGGCCGCCCGGTCGAAAATGGCGGTGCTGGCCGACCTGACCTCCGCGGGGTTCGCCCGAGGCGTCGGCCCGGGCGTCTACGACATCCACTCTCCACGGGTGCCCGGCTCCGGCGAGGTGACCGGCCTGGTCCGCACCGCGCTGGCCGCCGTGCCCGCCGATCGCCTGTGGGTCAACCCGGACTGCGGACTGAAGACCCGTGGTTACGCCGAGGTGGAACCCGCACTGCGCCACCTGGTCGGCGCGGCCCGTCAGCTCCGCGGCGAACCCCGCTGAGCCCCGGCCGCTGACAAGTAAGGCTGTGAAGGGTCCCTTCACGGACTCTGCGTCCGTGAAGGGACCCTTCACAGCCCTTCAGCCAACCCGGCGCCGGCTGGGGCGGTCTCACCCGGACGGGGCTTGGGGCAAACGTTGTCACGGGGTCAACAGCAGCGCACCCTGGAACTGTCCAAGATCGACGAGCCCGGAGGTGGTCGGCGATGGCCGGTACGGCAGCCCGGATCGCGGCGTTGCGGGAGCGGATGCCGCCGTTGACCGCGGTTCCGTTGCCGCGGGCCGTGGACGAGCGGTGGCTCGGGGCGCGGTTTCCGGTGCGGGCGCTGGCCGAGCCACCGTCCGGGAGCGGGCTGGCGCCGGTGCTCGGCGACGACGGGCCGCCGGTGGTCGGGCACGCGCCGGACATGATGCGGTTCGGGCTCGAGTTCACCATGCGCCGGTTCGCGCAGTACGGGCCGGTGTATTGGACCGGCGCGTTCGGCCGCCGGATCGTGTCGCTGTCCGGGCCGGAGGCCACCCGGATCGCGCTGGTGAACAAGGACAAGGCGTTCTCACAGGAGGGCTGGAAGTTCTTCATCGAGCGCTTCTTCGACCGTGGGCTGATGCTGCTCGACTTCGGCGAGCACCGCCTGCACCGCGGGATCATGCAGCAGGCCTTCACCCGCGAACGGCTGGCCGGCTACGTCACGCAGATGGGCCCGCCGCTGCGCGAGGGCGTCCGTGCCTGGGGCGCCGGCGGGCCGCGGCTGTACTGGGCGCTCAAACAACTCACCCTCGACGTGGCGACCAGGGTGTTCATGGCGTTGCCGGCCGAAAGCGACGAATTCGGCACGGCGCGGATCAACCGCGCGTTCGTGAGCGCGGTGCGAGCGGGGACGGCGATCGTGCGTTATCCGGTGCCGGGTGGCCGCTGGGCGGCGGGCCTGCGCGGGCGGCGTCTGCTGGAGAACTACTTCGGCGCGAGCCTGCCCGCGAAACGCGCGGCGGACGGCGACGACCTGTTCTCCGCGCTCTGTCAGGCCACCACCGAGGACGGCGACCGGTTCGGCGACGCGGACATCGTCAACCACATGATCTTCCTGATGATGGCCGCCCACGACACCACCACCATCACCAGCAGCGCGATGGCCTACTACCTGGCGAAGCACCCGGAGTGGCAGGAGCGCGCCCGCGCGGAATCACTGCGTCTGGGCGACGACCTGCCGGACATCGAAGCGTTGGAAAGCCTGGAAACGCTGGATCTGGTAATGAAGGAGGCGCTGCGGCTGCGCGCGCCCGTGCCCTCGCTGGCCCGGATGACCACCAAGGACACCGAGGTGCTCGGCCACTACCTGCCCGCGGGCGCGCTGGTCGCCGTTTCCCCGACGGTCAACCACTTCTCCCCCGAGTGCTGGACCGACCCGATGCGGTTCGACCCGCCGCGGTTCGGCCCGGACCGCCGGGAGGACAAGACGCACCGCTTCGCCTGGATGCCGTTCGGCGGCGGGGCGCACAAGTGCATCGGGCTGCGGTTCGGCGGCCTGGAAGTGAAGGCGCTGCTGCACGAGATGCTGCGCACCTACCGCTGGTCCGTACCCGCGGATTACACGCCGAAATGGGACTACGTCTCACTTCCGGTGCCCACCGACGGGCTCCCGGTGCAGCTCACCTACCGGTGACCACCGCCACGGACGGCGAGTACCAGCGCGAGGGAAATGGCCGGAACCAGCCCCACCATCGAGCACTCTTGGTAACGACCCGTCACCAATTGTACGGATCGCTTCACTCGTTCAGCCGGTAGACAGTACGTTCCACCCGTGATGCCGTGGCATCATTCGCGGCCGAACTCGTACCTAGCGTGGGTCCCCGATTCCCGGCACTGGGTCTGAGCTGGCCATTGTCCGCGTCCGAAGAGGTGGAGTGTGGCCGAACCCGGTGCCGCGCCAAGCTGGGCCGGTGTCGCACGCAAGTACGCGGCCACGCTCGCTGACACCAACGGAGTAGAGCTGCCCGCCGGCGAACTGGAGCGGCTGCTGCTCGCCTTCGCGGGCGAGGTCGCCGACTCGATACCGCCGCCGGACGAGGGTGCGCTGCTGCGGTTCGCCGCGCTGTTCGGCGCCGCGCCGATCGGGATCGCGCTCGCCGACCGGTCCGGCGTGATCGTGGAGGCGAACGCGGCACTGGCGAAACTGCTCGGCGGGACCGCCGAGAGCCTGGCCGGCCGGCACCTCGCCGAGCTGGCCGCCACCCCGCAGGACACGGGCAGGCTGCGCGCCGGGCTGACCCGGATCCTCGAGGAGGGCGACGACCGGTGGACCGTCCGCGGCGTGCACCTGGACCACCGCGTGGACGGCGGGCTGATCACCAACGTCACGCTCGCCGCGGTCCCCGGGGACACCCCGGGCAGCCGGTTCCCGATGCTGATGGCCGCCGACGCGGACGACCTGCACCTGCTCGGCGAGCGGCTGCTGCACCAGAACCTGCACGATCCGCTGACCGGCCTGCCCAACTCGGCGGCGTTCACCGCCCGGCTCGAATTCTCCCTCGCCTCGGCGGGCGAATCCGAGATCGCGTTGATCTACCTGGATCTCGACGGATTCCGGGTGATCAACGACGGGCTCGGCACCGGCGTGGCCGATCAGGTGCTGAAGAAGGTGGCACACAAGCTCAAGGCGGTGTTCGACGGACCGCACGAGGGCTATGACGGGTATCTGGCCCGGCTGTCCGGCGACGGGTTCGGGGCGGTGCTGCGCGGTCCGCAGCTGACCCAGCAGCACGCGGTCACACTGGTGGATCGCGCGCTGCTCGATCTGCAGGAGCCGGAGTACCTCCACGGCGACGGCATCGGGGTGAGCGCCAGCGCGGGCATCGTGGTGCGCTCGGCCGCCGGGGACGGGCACATCGAGATGCTGCGTGCCGCGGAACTCGCGCTGCACCGGGCCAAGGAAGCGGGCAAGGCGCAGTGGATGCTGTTCGACCCGCACCAGGACGCCCGCGACCGCGGCCGGTACCGGCTCGGCGCGGTGATCGCGGGCGCGCTGGAGAACGGCGAGTTCTCGCTGATCTACCAGCCGACCGTGAAACTGGCCGCGCAGGACCAGATCGCCGCGGTGAACGCCGGGCTGCGCTGGCGTCACCCGGAGAAGGGCGAGCTGGACTCGGCCGAGTTCTACCCGCTCGCGCAGACCACCGGGATGACCGTCCCGCTCGGCCGGTGGCTGCTGGCCGAATCCCTGGCCGCCACCGCACGCTGGCGCGACCGCCACGGCGACGCCGCCCCGGACGTGTGCATCCGGCTGCCGAAGCGGCTGGCCACCGACCCCGATCTGGTAATGCTGGTGAAGGAGCAGCTCGACCGGCACGCGCTGCCCGCGCAGGCGCTGCGGCTGTGCACCGACCGGGAGTCCCTGTTCGACGAGAGGGGCGAGGTGCTGGACTCCTTCTCCGTGCTCGCCGATCTGGGTGCGCAACTGGTCCTGACCATCGAGGGCTCGTCCGACCTGGAGCTGATCCCGCGCTTCGGCCTGCCGGTGCGGCACGTGATCCTCAGCGGCGCGGTGATCGAAGCACTCGCCGAAGAGCCGGCCGAGGCCGACGTGCGCCATCTCGGCCAGCTGGTCGTCCGGGCGAAGGAACTGGGCCTGCGGATCGGCGCGGAGGGCGTGCGCACCGCCCGGCACGCGCACCGGCTGCGGGAACTGGGCGTTCTGGCCGCCCGCGGCTCGTTCATCGCCGACTCGGCCACCGGTGACGAGGTGGACGAAATGATCGAACGACACTCCCGCTGACGGTGGCCGCGGGGGCGGCTCTGCCAGCTTCAGGGAGCGGGCGCTCCGGGCGCGGTGGGCGGCCTGGCCAGCTTGAGCAAGGGCCGCGCAGGGCTGGGTCAACGGCCGCGCCGACCCGGGTGAGCAGCCTGGCCTGCCCATGTAAGCGGCAACGGTCCGGGCGAGTGACCGCGCCGACCCGAGCGAACGACTCCGCCGGTCCGAGCAACCGGCCGCGCCGACCGGACCAAGCAGCCGCGCCGACCCGAGTAGCCGGCCGCACCAAGCCCAGCGAACGGCCACGCTACTTGAACGAGCGAACGGCCACGCCGCTGGACCGAGCGACCGTCCGGCCGATGGATGGGCGCGTTCCCCGAATCCGTCCGGTGAAGACTTCCGCCCCCGGTACCCATCCGGCTCTGCCGTGGCGCCGAATACCGGGCAGGATGACCCCTGCCCCGACCCGGAAGGACCCGCATGCAGACCGGCGACCTCGCGCCCGATTTCACCCTCCCTGACGACGAGGGCACCGACCGCACGCTGTCGGTGCTGCTCGCCGACGGCCCGGTGGTGCTGTTCTTCTACCCCGCCGCGATGAGCAGCGGGTGCACCACGGAGAGCTGCCATTTCCGCGATCTGGCCGCCGAGTTCGCCGAAGTCGGCGCCCAGCGGGTGGGCATCAGCCCGGACGAGGTGATCAAGCAGCGCACCTTCACCGAGACGCACGGCTTCGGCTACCCCCTGCTGTCCGATGTGGACGGTACGGTGGCGAAGCAGTTCGGCGTATGGCGGAAGATCCTGCCCCTGCACACGAAACGGCGGACCTTCGTGATCGGCACCGACCGCCGGGTGCTCGAAGTGATCAAGAGCGAGCTGAACCTCACCACGCACGCCGACCGGGCGCTGGAGGTACTTCGGGAGCGGGCCGGGGCCTGACGAGCTTGTCCAGGCGGGCGCTTCACCGCTTCGTGTGGGCGGGCGCTTTTTGTCCCAAGCGGGCGCACTTCCGGGCCGGCGCTTGTCCTGCAAGCACTTCGTCCCGCTGCGCGGTTGTCCAGCCGGGGTACTCGTCCGGCAGGCACCCGTCCGGGCGTGCACCTCTGCCGGTCATGCGCTTCCTCTTGCCGTGCGCTTGTCCGGCCGCGCATTTGTCCGACCCGTAGGACTGTCCAGCCGCGTGCTTGTCCGAGCCATACACCTCGCCCAACCAGGCACCTCGTCCGGCGATGCGCTTCGTCCGTCGCCCCACCCACGGATGCCGCCCGCGCGCGCATCGGCGTGCGCGGGACAAGGTGCTACGCGAGCAGCTCGACAAGCCCGGCGTAGCCGCCCCCTCCCAGGCGATCCCGACTACCGCGCCGATGATCACCTGCGCGGCCGGGTGGTCCTCCGGCTCGACCCGAGACCAGCAGACCCACACCAAAGGAAGGTCACTGCCTGCGACCGCATTCGTCACTCGGCATTCTTTTTCCACAGATAACGTACACGTACGCTACTTTTCAGAACACAACCAGGACCTTCAACTCCCAGCCCCGGCCGGGTCAGCCGCCAGACGCAGGTGCGGCCTGAGCACGACGGCGCCACCGGTTCCGCCGCGCGCACCTCCCCGTGCCGGGCGAAGCCCAGCCGCCGCGGGATCGCGCCGCTGGTGATATTGCGGTCATCGTGCTTGATGTCCACGAATTCCGCGCCCTGGCGCCAGGACTCGGCGATCAGGAGGGCGGCCGCGCGTGTCGCGTAGCCCCGGCCGGTGTGCTCCCGCGCCAGCCAGTAGCCGATCTCGCGGCCGGGCGGCCGGTCCATCAGGCCGCAGCCGCCCACGACCGTGCCGCATGAATCGCGGATGGCGTAATCCTGCGCGCCGTTCTCCTGCGTACGCAGGAATTCCGCGCCCTTGGCCCGGCCGTAGCCGCCGGTGGCCCAGAGCAGCCAGCCGCCGAGGTGGTCCAGCGATCCGGTGACCGTGCGCACGAGCACATGGAGGTCGTCCGGGCGCCAGCGGGCGAGGGTGATCGTGCCGTCGGTGAGGGTGTCCATGGCGGCATGGTCGCGAGCCGAGGCGGACCGGCACGCGATTTCCGGCTCCCGGCCGAACCGCCGCCGCTTCACTGGCCGCACCCGGTCACTGGCCGCACCCGGCCTACGGCCGACCAGCCCTCGTGCCCGACCAGCCGCCAGCTCTTGCCCCCAGCCGACCGACCAGCCGACTCAGTCCCGGTGCCCGGACGACCAGCCGACTCGGTCTCAGCGCCCAGCCCGTCGCCAGCTCAGCCCCGACACCCGACCGGCCACCGACTCAATGCCCGAACCCAGGCGACCGGCGGCTCAGTCGCCGCACCCGACCGACCGCCGACTCCAGCCCGGCAGCCCACCCCGGCCGCCGGCTCGGTCCCCCAGCCCGACCAGCCATCGGCTCAGCCCCCACGCCCGGCTAGGCACGGACTCTTTGCCCCGCACCCAGCCCGCCGCCGATCAGCCCTCGCGCCTGACCCTCCGCCAGCTCGATGTCGCCGCCTGACCGACCCGCCGACTCAGCCCCGACACCCGACCGGCCACCGGCTCAATGCCCGAACCCAGGCGACCGGCGGCTCAGTTGACCACGATGCCCGCAGGTACCTCCGTGTCGTTCTTGAGCGCGTCGAACAGCTGCTGCGATTTGCTCTTGTCCCAGTGCTCGGCCGAGCCGCTGGTCACCGGGACCGTGGTGGTGGTGACCCCGCCGTCGGAGATGCCGCGCATGGCGATGGCCAGGCCGACCAGGTTGTGCAGGTGGTCGCCGCTGTCGATGGTGAGTGCGTCGGGGGCCGAGGACAGCAGCGGGAAGAAGTCGAACGGGTTGAGCAGCGTGCCGGGGCTGGCGATCTGGCTGACCAGCGCGCCGATGAACTTGCGCTGGTTGGCCACCCGGTCCAGATCCGAACGCGGGGTCGCGCTGCTGTGCCGCATCCGGACGAAGCCGAGTGCCTGGCGGCCGTCGAGCTGCTGGCAGCCCGCCTTGATGTCGATGCCGGTCATCTCGTCGTTCATGTCCTTGTCGATGCACATGTCGACCCCGCCGATCGCGTCGACGATGTTCGCGAAGCCGCCGAAGCCGATCTCCGCGTAGTGGTCGATGTGCAGGCCGGTGGCCCCCTCCACGGTCTTCACCAGCAGCTGCGGGCCACCGAGGGTGAACGCCGAGTTGATCTTGCTGGTGCCGTGCCCGGGGATTTTCACCTGGGAGTCGCGCGGCAGCGACAGCAGCGTCGGCTTGGCCGAGTTGTCCGGCACGTGCGCGATCATGATCGTGTCGGTGCGCTGGCCGCCCGCGTCGCTCTCGCCGCCGGTGGCCAGGTTCTCCTCCTGCTGGGCGGTCAGCCCGGCGCGGCTGTCGGAACCGACGATCAGCCAGTTCGCCCCGGAGGCGGCGGCCGGGCGGCCGGAGTAGTCGCTCAGCGCCTCCACCCGGTTGATGGAGAACTCCAGGTAGGCCCAGACCCCGCCGAGGAACAGCACGAACACCAGCAGCAGCGTCATCAGGATCCGGCCGACGCCCCACCGGCGGCGCCGGCGCGGCCGCGAGGCCCCGGCGGGCCGGTCGGGCGGGCCCTGGTACGGCGGCGGGGGCGGCTCGCCCGGCGACTGCCCCGGCCGGCCCATCGGCCGGGTACGGCCGTCGTACGGGCTGGGGCCACGCCCCGGCAGCGGCATCATCTGGGCACTCTGCCGCGGCCGCTGGCCGCCTGGCTGCGGTGGCCGAGGTGGTGGCATCCGCCGCCGGCCGTCGTCGCCTCCATACGTCATCGGTCGATCACCCGTTCCCCGAATCCGGTGGTCCTGTGCGGCCCAGTGAACCGCACAACGCCATCACAGAGACGTGCGGTACCCGGGACTGGTTGCGCCGGTGGGGAACGGGCAGGTCAGCGCGGGTCGGCGAAACCGAACTGGTGCACCTTGAGGTGCCCGGCCCGGAAACCCGCCTCGGAGTAGGCGAGGTAGAACTCCCACATCCGCCGGAACACGTCGTCGAAGCCGAACCCGCGGATGTCCTCCCAGCGCGACTGGAACCGGTCCCGCCACAGCTTCAGCGTGCGGGCGTAGTCCTGGCCGAACTCGCGCATCCCGGCCAGTTTCAGCCGGGTGTTGTCACGCATGCCCTCCTCGATCGCGCGGACCGACGGGATGATGCCGCCGGGGAAGATGTACTTGTGGATCCAGCTGTAGGACCGCGCCGAGGCCACCATCCGCTCGTGGTCCATGGTGATCGCCTGCAGCCCGAACCGGCCGCCCGGGCGCAGCCGCCCGCCGACGGTACCGAAGAAGGTGGGCCAGTAGGCCGCGCCGACCGCCTCGATCATCTCCACGCTCACCACCGCGTCGTACTCACCGGTGGCCTCGCGGTAGTCGCACAGCCGCACGTCGACCCGGTCGGCGAAGCCCGCTTCGGCGATCCGCGCGTCGGCAAGCACTTTCTGCTCGCGCGAGATGGTCAGCGAGGTGACCCGCGCCCCGCGCGCGGCCGCGCGGATGGACAGCTCGCCCCAGCCGGTGCCGATCTCCAGCACCTCGCTGTCCTCGCGCACCCCGGCGTAGTCGAGCACGCTGTCGAGCTTGCGGTGCTGCGCGGCGGTGAGCGTGTCCCCGGGGCCGAACAGCGCCGAGGAGTACATCATCGACTCGTCGAGGAACGCGCTGAACAAGTCGTTCGACAGGTCGTAGTGCCGGTGGATGTTGGCCCGGGAGCCCTCGATGGTGTTCTCCTCGGCGGCGGGCTGGGTGCGCTCGGCCAGCCGGCGGAACCGCTGCAGGAACGGCGGCACGATGGTGGCCATCCGCTCCGCGAACGGGGTCAGCACGCCGGGCAGGTCGTCGGTGGTCCAGTCCCCGACCATGTACGCCTCGCCGAAGCCGATCTTGGCGTCCGCGCCGAGCCGGTGGAAGAACGCGGCCGGCCGCAGGATCCGCATCCGGGGCGCGTCCGGCCCGCCCGCGCCGAGCACCGTGCCGTCCGGGAACGTGACCCGTACGTCCAGCGTCTTCACCGCACGGCGGAACAGCACCTCCGCGGCCCGTGCCCGCACCGGCGAATGCGGCGGTGCGGCCAGTCCCGGCCAGCGGGATCCGTCCGGCACCGGCGAGTCCTGCGCCGCCGGCCGGTCAACACTTGAGGTGGACAAGACACTCCCTCCGCACGAGCCTTCCGGCCCTCTCCCCATGATATTCCGGGGCCGCGCGGCGCGCGCCCCGTCCCGGCCGTTCATCCGGGCAGCCGAAGGCCTTCGTCACCCGGCGCGGCCGCGGCCCGCCGGAAGGTCTCGTCCTGCTCCCCCGACCCGGCCAGCTCCCGGGTGAACGCGCACATCAGCCTGGTCCAGACCGCCGGGCGGCGGAGCATCGAATGTCCCTCGCCGGCGATCTCCACGCGCGCCACGCGGGCGGCCACCGGCCTTGCCCGGGCGGCGAAGTCGTAGGAGTCCGCGGGCGAGGTCATCCGGTCACGGGTGCCGTGCACGACCAGCACCGAGCGGTCGCGCACCGGCTCCACCGGCTCGCCGGCCGGAGTCCACGGCGCCAACGCGCAGACCCCGGTCACCGCGGGATCGTCGGCGATGCGCAGGGCGACTCGCGCGCCCATGGAATGCCCGACCAGCACGATCGGCACGCCGGGGTGCTCGGCACGAATCCGCGCCAGCGCCCACCGCCCGTCCGGGACCGGGCTCTCGGCCGGCTCGTTCCAGCCGTAGATGCGGTAGCGCAGCAGCCGCACCTCCAGCCCATGATCCCGGCCCGCCCGGTGCAGGGCTCTGGCCATCGGGATCATCCGCAGGTAGGCCAGCCGCCACGGCTGGACCTCCGCGGTGCCGTACTCCGCACCGCCGTGCAGCACGAGTGCCACCGCGCGGGTGCGGCCCCGCGCCCGCCATCGGGCGAGCACCGGCCCCGTCTCCGCCACAGCCGCCTCCCTTGGTCCGATCGGGCTTCACGGTAATCCACCACGAAGCGTGTCCACGCGATACATTCGGCGCCCGGACCCGCGAGGAAGGGCAGGTGTGGTGAGCGCCACGGAGATCTGGAAGAGCACGGCCGCCAAACTCGAGGCCGCGGCCGAGGTCAACGCCGCTCAGCTGAGCGCGGCGGCGGAGCTGCTGCTGGGGGTGATCCGGGCGGACGCGCTGGTGTTCACCGCCGGTGCCGGGCACTCGCTCGCCGCGGTCGCCGAGACCTTCTACCGCGCCGGCGGGCTCGCCTGCGTCTACCCGGTGTACCACCCGGAACTGCTGCCCCTGCACGGTGCGCAGCAGAGCACGAAGACCGAGCGCCGCAGCGGTCTCGCCGAGGAGGTGCTGGCCGAACGCGCCCCCGGCCCGGACGACGTGCTCGTGGTGTTCTCCACCTCCGGGGTGAACCCCTATCCGGTCGAATTGGCCGCGGGCGCCCGCCGCCGCGGTGCCGCGGTGATCGCAGTGACGTCGCGGGCCTGCGTGGCCGCCGCGCCGCGCCGCGCGCCGAGCACGCTCGTCGACGAGGGCAGCGTGGTCCTCGATTCCCTGGTGATCCCGGGCGACGCGAGTCATCCGGCGGACGCGCCGCGCACCGCGCCGCTGTCCACTGTGGTCAACGCGTTCCTGTGGAACCGGATCCTGGCCGAGGTGCTCGACCGGGGGACCGCCGAAGGTCTCGACGTGCCGCTGTGGCGCAGCTCCAATGTGGAGGGCGGCGACGAGGCGAACGCCGCGCTCCTGGCCAAGTACATCCCCCGGGTGCCCGCACTGCGCTGAGCGCGCCCCGGCCAAAGCTGTGAAGGGACCCTTCACAGCCTCAGCGTCCGTGAAGGGTCCCTTCACAGCCAGTGCACCCGTCACGCGGCGGTGGGTTCCTCGGAGAACTGGGTGTGGTAGAGGTCGGCGTAGCGGCCTTCGCGGGCGAGGAGGTCCTCGTGTGTGCCCCGCTCGACGACGGTGCCGTTCTCCACCACCAGGATCAGGTCGGCCTGGCGGACGGTGGACAGCCGGTGCGCGATCACCAGTGCCGTGCGGCCGTCCAGCGCGCCGGTGAGCGCCTCGCCCACGGCGGCTTCGGACTCGGAGTCGAGATGCGCGGTCGCCTCGTCGAGGACGACGACCTTCGGCTCCGCCAGGAGCAGCCGCGCGATGGTGAGCCGCTGCCGTTCGCCGCCGGAAAGCCGGTAGCCACGCTCGCCGACGGTGGTGTCCAGCCCGTCCGGCAGCGAACGCACCAGCTCGGCCAGCCGCGCCTGTTCCAGCGCCGCCCACAGGTCCGCGTCGGTCGCGCCGGGGCGGGCGTAGGCCAGGTTGGCGCGGATAGTGTCGTGGAACAGGTGCCCGTCCTGGGTCACCACGCCCACCGTCTCGCGCAGCGTGGCGAAACTCAGGTCCTTGACGTCCACTCCGGACAGCCGGACCGCGCCACTGTCCACGTCGTACAGCCGCGGCAGCAGCGAGGCGATCGTCGACTTGCCCGCCCCGGACGGGCCGACCAGCGCCACCGTCTGCCCGGCCTCGGCGCGGAAGCTGACGCCGTGCAGCACCTCGTCCCCACCGCGGCTGTCCACAGTGGCCACGTCCTCCAGCGAGGCAAGGGAGAACCGGTCCGGCGCGGGATAGCCGAAGCGGACGTCGTCGAACTCCACCACGACCCCGCCCGAGGCCAGGCGTTTCGGCGCGGCCGGCTCCTTGATCATCGGCTCCAGGTCCAGCACCTCGAAGACCCGTTCGAAGGAGACCAGCGCGGTCATCACGTCCACCCGCACATTGGCGAGCGCGGTCAGCGGCGTGTACAGCCGGGTCAGCAGCAGCGCCAGCGCGACCACGGTGCCCGGGGCCAGCCGCCCGGTGAGCGCCAGGTACCCGCCGAGGCCGTAGACCAGGGCCTGCGCCAGCGCGGAGACCAGGGTCAGGCTGGTCATGAACCAGCGGGTCAGCATCGCGGTGCGCACCCCGATGTCGCGGACCCGCCCGGCCCGCACGCCGAACTCGGCCACCTCCTCCCGAGGCCGGCCGAACAGCTTCACCAGAGTGGCCCCCGGCGCGGAGAACCGCTCGGTCATCTGCGTGGTCATGCCCGCGTTCAGCTGCGCGGCCTCGCGCTGCAGCCCGGCCATCCGGCGGCCGAGCCGGCGCGCGGGCAGCACGAACACCGGCAGCAGCACCAGCGCCACGACCGTGACCTGCCAGGACAGGGACACCATCACCACCAGCGACAGCGCCAGCTGGATCACGTTGGTGACCAGGCCGGACAGGGTCGCGGTGAAGGTGCGCTGCGCGCCGATCACGTCGTTGTTCAGCCGGCTCACCAGCGCGCCGGTCCGGGCGCGGGTGAAGAACGCGATGGGCATCCGCTGCATGTGGTCGAACACCGCGACGCGCAGGTCGAGGATGATGCCCTCGCCGATCCGGGCGGACTGCCACCGTTCGGCGAGGCCGAACCCGGCATCGGCCACCGCGAGCCCCGCGATCACCGCGGCCAGCACGAGCACGGGGGTCAGGTCGTGCCCCCGCACGATCGCGTCGACCACCTTGCCGGCGAGCACCGGCGTGGTCACCGCGAGCACCGCGGAGATCACGGTGAGCGCCAGGAAGATCAGCAGCGACCGCCAGTGCGGGCGGGCGAATCGCGCCACCCGGCGCATGGTCCCCCTGGTCAGGGCCCGCGGCGCGTCGGCGGCACGCATCGCGGAGCCGAGCAGCGCCCAGGTGTTGTCCATCGGAGCCTCCCCAGTCAGGGCACGGTCATGGCCTGAGTCAGTGTGGGCGTTTCTGCGTAAAACCTCTAGATTACTTCAACTATTTTCCGGAGATGACCTGCACAACACCCTCCGGTCCGGCATTCTTCCCGAGCGGGTGAGGATCGGCTGCGGCGCACCGGTACGGCCTCGGTAGCCTGTCGCCACGGCCGGTCGCGGCGGAAGGGGAGGAATGCACCTGCTGATGGTCCCTGCCCGCACCACCGGCTCGCCGCCCACCCGGGTCCTGACCTGGGATCTGCTGTTCTACCTCGGCTGCCTCGCCTTCGCCCTGATCACCGCGTTCGTCTCGGAGTTCTACGGATACCGGATCTGGGGCGCCTTCGCGATCGCGGGCTACGGGCTCGCCGCCGCGCACAGCGGCTGGCTGCTGGTCTCCGCGCGGCGATACCGGTATCGGCCGGATGATCCCGGCAATCCCGGCGGTTCCGGCGCTCACCGGCCCGGCAACGACGGCAGGCTCGGTACTTCCGGCGACCTCGGCAAGTTCGGGAAATTCGGTGGGTCCGGCAGTCTCGGCCGGTTCGGGAACTTCGGCCGGTTCGGCAGGCTCGGCCGGTTCAGTGCGCACCGGCCCGCCGGCCCCGGCTCGCGGTGGCTCGGGATCGGCGCGATCGGGCTGCTGGCCATGCTGTGCCCGCTGGTGGTGCTGGTGATCCGCCGGCTGACCGGAGTGGACTGGCTGATCACCCCGGGCTCCTGGGCCGCGCAGCCCGAGGTGTGGGTGATCGAGCGCAGCGCCACGCTGTTGCTGCAGCACGGAACGCCCTATGTGGACGTCACCGCGCTCGATCGCCCTCCGGAGGTGAACGACTACACGCCCTACGGTCCGGTGATGGCGCTTTTCGGTTTGCCCCGCGCGATTTTCGGCGGCAATCCGGTCACCGACGCACTCACCGACGCGCGGTGGATGTTCGCGCTCGCGGCTGTCGCATGTGTACTCGGCGCGCTGCGGCTGCTGCACCGGCCGCGGATCCCGGTGCTGTCCGCGCAGTTGGTGCTCGCCTGCCCGCTCACCGCGCTGACCTGGGCGGTGGCCGGGCCGGACCTGGCGATCGCCGGGCTGCTGGTGCTGGCCTGCGCGCTCGCGGCCACCGGCCGGGCGGGCTGGTCGGGATTCGTGCTGGCGCTGGTGATCAGCGCGAAACTCATCGTGGCACCGGCGTTCGCGGTCCTCGCGGTGCTGATCTGGGTCCAGGCCGGGAAGAAAACGGCCGGACGCGCCGCGCTCGGCCGGTTCGTGACCACTGTGGCCGGTACGACGCTGGTGCTGCATCTGCCGGTGTATCTGGTCGATCCCCGGGCGTTCACCGAGCATGTGCTGCGGTTCCCGCTCGGTATGGGCGTGGTGCACTCCCCGGCGGCGAGCCCGCTGCCCGGGCATCTGCTCGCCGAACTCGGCCCGGCAGGCCGGGTGCTCGCCCTGGTACTGGTGGGCCTTGCGGCCGTGGCAATGCTGGTGTGGCTGGCACGCCGTCCCCCCGCGACCGGATCCGCCGCTCTCGTGCGGATCGCCGTCGGACTCGGCGCCTTGATCCTGCTCACTCCGGCGACCCGGTACGGATACCTGGTCTACCCGGTGATCCTGCTCGGCGCGGCACTCACCTTCCGTGCCGCCGGCCCGCTGCGCCCCCCGCGCAGCGACCTTGGTAGTGCTACTTCTTCTTGACCCTCGTGGCTCCGCCACGCCCCCGCAGCTGAACGCCGGACTCGGACAGAACCCGGTGGACGAACCCGTAGGAACGCCCGGTGGACTCCGCCAGAGCCCGGATGCTCGACCCCTTCTCGTATTTCTTCTTCAGATCCGCGGCCAGCTTGTCACGCGTGTTGCCGGTGATCCGCGCGCCTTTCTTGAGATCAGCCACGTCGATCGCCTTCCCGCCGAGTGGTGGTTCCGGGCCCTTCCAGGCCCCTGCCGGGGCAATGATCGAACACTCTGCGCCGGATTGCCAGACGACAGCCGCAATTCTCGCTGAAAAGCGATCACATTGGGCCATTCCAGTGCTCCGGGCACCACCGTGCGCAAGCGGGCGGACGCACCGGGTCAGGCAAGCTGCACGAGTTCGAGATATTCGGCCGACCAGTGGTCCTCGGTGCCGTCCGGCAGCAGGATCACCCGCTCCGGTTCCAGCGCCTCCACCGCGCCCGGATCGTGCGTGACGAGCACGACCGCGCCGGCGAAGCTGCGCAGCGCGTCCAGGACCTGCGCCCGGCTGGCCGGGTCGAGGTTGTTCGTCGGCTCGTCCAGCAGCAGCACGTTGGCCTGGCTGGAGACCAGCCCGGCCAGCGCGAGCCGGGTCTTCTCGCCCCCCGAGAGGGTGCCCGCGGCCTGGTCGAGCTGCTCGCCGGTGAACAGGAACGAACCGAGCAGGTTCCGCAACTCCTGTGCCCCGGTGTCCGGAGCGAGATGCCGGATGTTTTCCCACACACTCGCATCGTGGTCGAGTGTTTCGTGTTCCTGTGCGTAATATCCCAAACGCAATCCGTGACCCGGTTCGACGGAACCGGTATCCGGAGTTTCCACACCACTCAGCAAGCGCAGCAATGTGGTCTTTCCGGCGCCGTTCAATCCGAGTACGACGACCTTCGAACCACGGTCCACGGCAAGATCGACTCCGGTGAAGATCTCCAGCGAGCCGTAGGATTTGGACAGTCCGTCCACGGTCAGCGGAGTGCGCCCGCAGGGGGCGGGTTCGGGGAACTTGATCCGGGCGACCTTGTCCGCCTGCCGGGTCTCGTCGAGGGAGGCCAGCATCTGCTCCGCGCGCCGGGCCATGTTCTTCGCCGCGACCGCCTTGGTGGCCTTCGCCCCGAGCTTCGCCGCCTGCTGCTGCAGCGCGGCGGCCTTCTTCTCGGCGTTGGCCCGCTCGCGGCGGCGGCGCTTCTCGTCGGTGGCGCGGGCGTCGAGGTAGCGCTGCCAGCCCATGTTGTACAGGTCGATCTCACCGCGCGTCGCGTCGAGGAACCACACCTTGTTCACCACGTCGCCGAGCAGCTCGACGTCGTGGCTGATCACCACGAGACCGCCGTCGTGCTGCTTGAGGAAGCCGCGCAGCCAGGTGATCGAGTCCGCGTCCAGGTGGTTGGTCGGCTCGTCGAGCAGCAGGATGGTCTCCGATTTGCCCCCGGCGCCCGCTTCCGCCGCGGCGAACAGGATGCGGGCCAGCTCGACCCGGCGCCGCTGCCCGCCCGAAAGCGTGCGCAGGGTCTGCGCCAGCACCCGGTCGGCCAGGCCGAGATTCGAGCAGATCCGCGCGGCCTCGCTCTCCGCGGCGTATCCGCCGAGCGAGGCGAACCGCTCCTCCAGCCGGGCATAGCGGTTGATCGCCTTGTCCCGCTGCCGCTCGTCGACCAGCTCGGACATCTCGGTCTGCGCCTTCTCCATGTTGCGCAGCAGCGAGTCCAGCCCGCGCGCGGAGAGCACCCGGTCCTTGGCGGTGACCGACAGATCGCCCTCGCGCGGGTCCTGCGGCAGATACCCGAGCTCACCGCTGCGCCGGACGTCGCCGGCGTGCGGTTCGCCCTCGCCGGCGAGCACCTTCAGCGAGGTGGTCTTGCCCGCGCCGTTGCGGCCGACGAGGCCGATGCGGTCGCCGGACTGGATCCGGAGGGTGGCGCCATTGAGCAGGATGCGTGAGCCGGCGCGCAGCTCAAGGCCGGTGGCCGTGATCATGGAGACTCCCGGAGTCGGGGGTGGAAGAGGGCACGACAGCGAAACCCCCGGCACAGCAGGCACCCGGGGCAGCGGCGGCTACTCTCGCTGGATCCGCACGAACTCCTCGACGATCACGAGACCAGTGTACGAGGCGGCGTCGAGCCGATTTTCCGGCCGTGGCGCGACTCACTCCGGGCCGGGATGCTAGGGACAGAGTCCATTTCAGACGGCTGGGCCGCCGCGTCGCCGCGACGGCCCAGCCGTTTTCGGTGCTGTTGTTCAGGACACCATGGCCCGCACCGGGCCGTTGGTCACCGTCTTGTGCACCTCCGCCGCCTGCCCGGCTGTGACGAACCCGTACACGTGCAGGGCGACGCTCCGCAGCGTGCCGCTGTCGCCCGGCGCGGTGTCGAGCACCTTGAACGTCCAGGTGCCCTCAGCCGGGCCGCTCATCTGCTTCAGCGGCTGCGCGGGCCGGTACGTGCCGGTGAACGGCGCGTTGCTGCCGGTCACGGAGCTGAACGGCCGGCTCGCGGAGTCGGCGAACACCACCTGGCACAAGTTCCGCCCGCCCCCGCCGGAGCGCTGGAACAGCGTCGCCTGCGCACCCGAGGGCGAGGTCAGCGTGCCGACCAGGTCACCGGCGTAGCTGTGGCTGATGCCCACCGTGGTGGACGCCGGGTCGGTGCTGCAGGTGGCGCCGTCCACCGACAGCGTCACCTTCGAGGCCGCGCCGACCCCGCCGACCACCAGCGGCACCGACGCGCCGACCTGCGAATTGTCCGGAATCGGCAGCGCCGGACCGGTGTAGGCGAAGGTCTTCGCCTCCTGGGACGGGGTGCCGATCGGGATTTCGAAGGTGCTGGTGAGCGGCGACAAGGCCCCCACGAAGGTCACCTTCGCGGTCAGCACCACGGGGGTGCCGAGTGCCTGACCGGCCGGGATCGTGACGGAGAAGTCGTTCACCCCGGTCTGCCCCGGGCTGATCGTGCCGTACGACCTCGCTCGTGGGGCCACAGTGACTCCTGTGGTCGGAGAGGTCAGCACCACGCTGGTCGACGCCGCCGCGCCGTCACCGGTGTTCTTCACCGGCAGCGTGACCTTCGCCGTGTCCCCCGGCTGCACCGAAGTGCCGCCGTTCGCCGTGGTGACGGTGGGTTGCAGTGCCTGTGCGTAGGGCTGCGGGCTGGCGCCGGTGTACGCCAGCACCTTGTCCGCCAGCACCACACCGTTCCCGGTCAGCACGTCCGAACCCGGCGCTTCGATGTCGACCGCGGTGCGCAGGAAGGCTTCGCGAACGTCCGAAGCGGACAGTCGCGGGTTGCCGGACAGCACGAGACTGGCGATGGCGGCCGCGTGCGGAGCGGCGGCGGAGGTGCCGAAGAACGGGTCGAAGCCGCGCACCGAGGTGCGCACCCCGTCGGCGGCGGTGATCTCCGGCTTGGCCCGGACCTCACCGCCGGTCGAAGACACATTGCCCGGGGTGATCGGCCTGCCGTCGGCCTCGTAGAACATCCGCCGCGAACCGTCGGAGCTGAACCGCTCGGCCTTGCTGGCGCCGGAGAACGCGGCCGGGAACGGACCCTTGGGGTTGGCCGGGTCGCCCGGCTCCAGCGGGCGGCCGAACGCCGGTCCGGCAGGTGCGGCGGCGACGGAGAACGCGGCCCGCGCCGCGCTGTGCCCGGCCGCGACACCCGGTGTGCTGTAGCCCTTCAGCACCCCGGTCGTGTCCTTGAACCGGCTGCGGAACGCGGTCAGTGACAGGTAACGGTTCTCGCCGGAGAACTTCACCACGGCCACCCGCAAGCCGGTCCCGCCGAAGCGCGGGGTGACGAGACGCTCGTAGGGATCCTGCGTGCCGTTCTGGGCGTCCTGGCTGAACGAGACGACGTTGCCCGCCCGGTCGAGCAGATACAGGTCGTAGTCGTCCGAGGCCGCGCCGAGCGGATCCGACCAGTGCAGCGTGATCGGGACATTCGCCGAGGAGGCGTCGGAAATCGGTTCGTAGATCTGGGTTCCCGCCGCACCGGCGAAGTTGTGCGCGGTCCCGCGGTACTTGCCCACCGGCACGCCCGAGTCGGCGAAGTCGCCTTCCCAGTGGGCGGCCGTGCCGTCGGCGACGTTGCCGTCGTTGCCCGCCGAGGAGAAATACAGCGCGCCGCCTGCGGTCACGTCGTTCACCGCCTGCGCGATGATCCAGTCCTGGAACGGGGATTCCTTGAAGTAGATGACATCGTCGACGATCACATCGCAGTGCGACTCGAAGCGGAGCTTGCGGATGTTGTCCGCGAAGCCGGCGTCGGAGTTGAAGGCGGTGGCGAAGCCGAGCCGGGCGTTCGGCGCGAGGTCGTGGATGATCTCCAGCATCGCGGTGCCCTCGTCGCCGCTGCCCGCCTGCCCGGCGGGCACGTCGACGTCCGCGGGCAGTTCGCCCTTGGCCTGGGAGACGGCCAGCGAGTCGATCCCGTCGGACAACGCACAGGCCTTGACGCCGGTGCCGGTGACACCGAATTCGCGGCGGGCGGTGTCGGCGTTGTGCGCGCGATCGCCCTCACTGGTCAGGGTCGCCGCACCCTGGTTCGCGAGTGCCTGCTGCAGCGCCTGGCCGATCCGATCGGCCTTCTGCTGCTTGGTTTCCGGCTTGGTGTTCACGCCGTCCGCGGAGGTTTCCCGTTGCCGCGCGGTGATCGCCTGATCAGCGGTCTCCACGCGCCGCACGTCGGCGCGTGCGGCGATCGCGGGCAACGCCGAAACCGGTACCTCGGCACGGATGCTCGCGGCGCGGGCGGACACCGTGCGCACCGCGGCCCCGGCCGCCTGCAGGTCGTGCACCAGGCCGTCGCTCACCTTCGTGACGCGTAGGTCGACCAGCGCGGTGGATCCGGCCGCCGCGACGCCCGGCACGGCCGACTGGCTCAGCGCGTTGCTCCGCAGCTTTTGTGCAACGAGCAACTGACTGTCTAGTTTGGACTCATTCTTGCTGCGATTGGCTTTCACCGCCTGTAATGCGGCAATCTGCTTCTGCGCGGTGGCGGTCAGGGAATCCGGTGTGGACGATTCCGTGGCACTCGCTCCCGGCGGAGCGGCCAGCCCGGCCGCGGCGAGTACCGCGACGGCGGCGGAAAGCACCGCCGCCCGTCTTCTCCCGATCGCTGATCCTGTCGTGGCTTTCGTGGAACGGCTTCGACGCACATGCGCCTCCGAATCTCGCACCGCGTGCCCCGACTCACGCTGCCAACGCCGGTGAACACCGGCTGCGTCCCAGCTAAAGGTCCGGGCACCGCGTGAAAAAACAGCCGTTGGAGTGACGAACGGGAGAACTCTCCCCAAATCCACCGGAAGTCGTGCGCCGTTCGGCCGAACCGATCGCGGAACCCCTCAGCGCACAGGGAATTCGGCGCCCTGGAACCTTCGGCGCAGGAACCTTCAGGGCATGGGGGTGCTTCAGAGCACGAACGAATCCGACCACGGCTGCCCGGACCGGCCGGACAGCGCGTCGAGCAGGGTCACCGCCTGCCTGTCGGTCAGCGAAGCGATGAAGTCGACCACCGCGCGGCCGCGGGCCAGCCCCCGCACCGCGTCCGGGCCCTCGACCCGTTCCCCGGTCGCGCCGATCAGCAATTCCGGTACGGTACGGGCGATCCCGGCGTACTCCTCGTGTGCCAGCTCGACCAGATCGTGCAGCCGGCGGGGCAGCCGGGACAGCTCGTCGCGGTCGAGCAGCCAGCTCTCCAGCGCGTCCGCCAGCGTGGTCACCAGGCTGGCCTGGCCGCGCTGGTGCAGCGCGAGATCCGGACGCAGCAACACGAACCGGCGGTGCACGAACTTGAGCACCTGCACCTCGTGCCACTGCGCGGGGCGCAGCGACAGATGCCCGGACCGGGTGGAGGGCGAGGACAGCAGGAAGACCCCGTTGACCAGCCGGGAACTCAAGCTCGCGGAGAACGCCGCGGTGGCCTGCTCGGCTTCGGTGGAGCCGTCGAACCCGGTGGCCAGCAGGCCGTCCACCAGTTCGTGGCGAACCCGGGCGACGGCCTCGGCGAACGCCTCGTCGTCCACGATCCAGCCGTCCTTGAGGTGCATCCGGCGGCGCAGCTGCTCCAGCGAACGGCCTGGCCGGCGCAGCTCGGCGGCGAGCCCGGCGTTGGTCAGCGCGGCCAGCTCCGCCGCGTGCGCGAGCCACTCCCCCAGCTCGGCGGCGACCGGGGCGTGCTGCAGCACGCCGATCCGGTGGAAGTCCTGCAGATCGTGGATCGCGTAGGCGATGTCGTCGGCAGTGTCCATTACGGACGCTTCGACGGTCTGCTGCCATGGCTCGATCCGCCCGGCGAACGGGGCGCGGGCCTGTGCGAAGTCGTCGAGTTCGGTGACGTAGGCGGAGAATTTGCTCGAACCGGTGCCCGGCGCGTCCTCCGGCTCGGCGGCGCCGCGGGGCGGCTGGGGCATCGCCGACGGGTGCGGCTGCGGGACATGCAGCCGTGCCCACGGGTACTTCAGCACCGCGGCCCGCACCGCCGTGGTCAGATCGAGCCCGATCGCGGACGGCCCGCGCACGTCGGTGGTGGTCAGGATGCGGAAGGTCTGGGCGTTGCCCTCGAACCCGTCGGCCAGGCCGAACCGGTGCCGGGCGAGCCGGTCCAGCGTCTGCTCGCCGAGGTGGCCGAACGGCGGATGCCCGAGGTCGTGCGCCAGCGCCGCGGCCTCGCACGTGTCCGGATCGCAGCCGCCGAGCTTGGCGGCCAGCTCCGCGGACTCGCTCGCGGCGGTGATCCGCTCCGCGATCGCGCGCGCGACCTGGGCGACCTTCAGGCTGTGCGTGAGCCGGTTGTGCAGCAGACCGGAATCGCCCGCGCTGACCACCTGCGTGACCCCGCCGAGGCGGGCGAAGAACGGCGAGGCGGTGATCCGGTCGCGGTCCACGCGGAACGGGCCGGCCGCCAGGTCGGTGAACCCACCGGCCGAGCCCGCCGGGTCGCGGCGGGCGGCCCTCGGGTCGATCTCGTGCATGCGGTCCACCGTATCGGCCCGTACCCGATCCGTGCGGCAGGATCGGGGCATGACCGACGTGCTGGTGGCGGGAGGCGGCCCCGCCGGACGAGCCCTCGCCCGTGCCTGTGCCCGGCGGGGGCTGGCGACCACCTTGGTCGACCCGTCCCCAAACCGTCCGTGGCAGGCGACGTACGGACTGTGGTCGGACGAAGTCCCCGGCCTGCCCACCACCGCGATCGCCGCCGCCCCGGCCAGGACCGTCGCCTACGGCACCCGCGAACATCACCTGGACCGCGACTACCTGGTCCTGGCGAACGACGGCCTCCGAAACTGGCTTACCGCCCCCGAAGTGACGATCCTGAGCGGCCGGGTGATCACCGCCGACCACGGCCCGCACGGCTCGACGGTGCTGCTCGCCGACGGCCGCCGTCTGACCGCCGCCGTGGTCGTCGACGCGACGGGCGCCGCCAGGACCCTGTCCGGCGGACGGCCCCGCGGACCACGGGCGGAGCAGACCGCGTACGGCCTGGTCATCCCTGCGGAGTCGGCGGAACGCCTGGTACCAGGCGTGGCGGATACGGCGGTGTTCATGGACTGGCGGAGTGATCCCGGGTTGGGCCGTCAGGCGCACTCAGCCGGGTGGGGTGTGGCCGGGCAGGGCGCGGTTGCCAGTGCGCCGGAGCGTGGTGCCGCGGCGAGTCCGCTCGGCGCGCACGCGCAGGATCGCCCCGAGGTCGTCGAACGTGGCGGAGCGCCACCGGCTCAGCCCGCGGTCGAGCGGCCCACCGACCCGTCCGGCGGCACCGATCGCCCCGGATCGCCGACCCGGGCGGATCCACCGGACGCCACCGGCGGGCATGACGTCGCACCGAACCAGTCCGACACCGGCCAGCTGCTGCCGGATCTTTCCGGCAGCGACAGCCACGCGACCATGCCCGACCAGCCCCGCATGACCGGCCACGCTCCGTCCTCTCCGGACCGGACTCACGACGGCCACCCCGCAACCCCGCCGTCCGAAGTGGACGCTGGAGCCCGGCACCTGGTCACCCCCGCCGCCGCCCCCTCGCCCCCCTCGCCCGGCGCAAAGGCTGTGAAGGGACCCTTCCCAGCCTCCGAGTCCGTGAAGGGACCCTTCACAGCCCTCTCTGACCATCCGAACCCGCCCGGCCTCACCCACCACGACGTGGTCTCCGACACACTCCCGCCCGTCAACCGCACCGCCGGTCCTCGCGGGAGGTCCGCCGGAGCCGTTACCCGCCACGGCGCCCTCCCCGGCCCCGATGCGGCTTTTTGTTACTTTCTCCCGCTCGGTGACGGTTCCGTGCTCGTCGAGGAGACCTCGCTCGCCCACCGGCCCGGGGTGCCTGCCGGGGAGCTGGCCGCGCGGCTGCGGGCGCGGCTGGCGGCTTGCGGGGTGCCCGCCGAGGGCAGGGCGGAGCGGGTGCGGATCGTGCTCGACCTGCCGATGTCCGGGCGGGGACGGGTGGTGCCGTTCGGGGTCGCGGGCGGGTTCGTGCATCCGGCGACCGGGTACAGCCTCGCCACGGCGCTGCGGCTGGCTCCGGTCGTGGCCGGGGCGATCGCCGGCGCGTTCGACGCGGGGCCTGCCGCGGCCGCGCGTGCCGCGCACCGGGCACTGTGGACAGTCGAGGCGCGTGCGGTGCATGTGTTGCGGCGTCACGGTTTGCGTGCGTTGCTCGGCATGTCCCCGGATCAGCTCGCCGGGTTCTTCGAGCTCTTCTTCTCGCTGCCGCCCGCGATGCGGCGGGCGTTCACGTCCGGACGGGACGATCTGCCGGGTACCACGGGCGCGATGGGCAGATTGTTCCGTACCGCGTCGCCAGGGCTGCGGTGGCGCCTGCTAGGCTGAGTGTTGCGAGGAATTTTCCCACCTCCGGGTGGTGCAAGCAGAGTCTGCCGGGTTACTCCGATTCAGGTAACCGAGGTTCCTCCGCGGTGAACATCTGCTGACAACGGTTCCTTCTCGCGCGAGCCGATGCGACGATCGCCCTGTGACGACGCTCCGTGCGGTCCGCTTCGCCTTCCAGCCGATGTACAGCCTCCACACCGGCGGCGTTGTCGCGTACGAAGCGCTCGCGCGACCGGGCCGGGGCACCGCGCACGAGCTGCTCGCCGAGGCCCGCCGCGCCGGCCGGCTCACCGAGGTCGACCTGGGGCTCGCCGCCGCCGCGGTGCGGCAGGAAGCCACCCGGCCCAGCGCGCTGCCGTTGCACCTGAACCTCTCCGCCCGCACGCTCGCCGCCGCGCCCTCGGCGTTCGACGAGCTGATCGCCGAACTCGGCGCGGCCGGGCGGCGCACCCGCGACGTGGTGCTCGAGATCGGGCCGCCGTTCACCCACCTGCCCGCGGACCGGCTGCTGGCCGGGATGCGCACGGTCACCGAACTCGGCTTCCGGCTCGCCCTCGACGGGCTCGGCCGCGGGGATCTGCCACTGGCGCTGCTCGCGCAGGCCCCGGTGGACCTGATCAAGCTGGACCGCAGCGTGCTGCGCGGGCTGCCCGACGACCCGGCCTCGGTGGCCGTGGTCGAAGCGCTGCTGCACTTCACGACCCGGACCAGCATCCGGATGGTGGCGACCGGCATCGAGACCGGCCCGCAGCTGGACGCGGCGCAGCGCCTCGGCGTGCGAATCGCGCAGGGCAACCTGCTGGCCCCGCCCGCCGCGCACCGGTCCGCCCCGGCGGCGGGCGCGGTGGTGCCGGACGACCGCCGCACCCCCGCTCCCCCGCAGGCCCCGCGAATCGCGGACTTCCTCCGCCCGGCCACCACCCTGCCCGAGGACGCCACCTGCGACGACGTGCGCGAAGTACTGGCCGCCGCGGACGCGCCGAGCGGAGTGATCGGCGTGGACGAGAATCACCGTCCGCAGTGGTCGGTGGACCGGACACGGTTCCTCGTCGCGGTCACCGGCCCGTACGGTCACGCTCTGCACGCGAGACGACCGGCCGGGCGGCTGGCGGACAAGCCGCACACCATCGAGGCCGGGGCGAGCGCACTGGAGTTCCTCGAACTGGTCACCGACGCGGACTGGGCCCGCACCGGCGACGACGTGGTCGTGGTCAACGGGGCCGGGCACTGTCTCGGCGTCGTGCTGGTCACCGACGTCGTGCGCGGGGTCGCGGAGGCGAAGGTCGAGGAGGCCGTCACGCTCAGCCCGCTCACCCGGCTGCCGGGCAGCGAGGCGGTGGCCCGCGACGTGGAACGCCGGATCGCGACCGGCGAGCCGTTCGTGGCCGCCTGGCTGGACGTGGACGCGTTCAAGATGGTCAACGACAACGCCGGTTTCGCCGCGGGCGACGACCTGATCCGCACCCTCGGCAGAACGCTCACGGAACTGACCCGGAGACTGCCGCGGATGCGGGTCAGCCACGTGGGCGGCGACGATTTCCTGATCGTCTGCGACGTGGACGAGATCGCCCCCATCGCCGCGGCGATGCTGGACACGGAATGGTCCGCGGAAGGCCTGCCGGTCACCGTCTCCCTGGCCACGCTCGTGTGCGCGACCGAGTCGATCCCGTCCTATCGGGACGCTTCCCGGTTGCTGGCCCCGCTGAAGAAGCGCGCGAAGTCGGTCCCCGGTTCGAGCTGGGTGCTCGGCCGCCCCGCCAGCGACCGGGTAGAGGTGCTGCGCGGCATCGGCCGCGAGGTCGCCGTCAGCCGCTCGGCATAGCCGGGCGAGAGCGACGCTGTGAAGGGACCCTTCACGGTCGCAGAGTCCGTGAAGGGTCCCTTCACAGCCCTGCAGGGCCGAATGTGGACGGCGCGCTAACCGCCTCGTGGTGCGTACATGATCACGGCGACGCCGGCGAGGCAGAGCAGTGCGCCCAGCACGTCGTAGCGATCCGGGCGGTAGCCGTCCGCGACCATCCCCCAGGCGAGCGAGCCGGCGACGAAAACCCCGCCGTACGCGGCGAGGATGCGGCCGAAATCGGCGTCCGGCTGCAGCGTGGCGACGAAACCGTAGAGCCCGAGGGCCACGATCCCGGCACCGACCCACCACCAGCCGCGATGTTCGCGCAGGCCTTGCCAGATGAGCCAGGCACCGCCGATCTCCAGGATCGCGGCGGCCACGAACAGCACGATGGAACGGAAGACCGTCATCCGCCGGCTACCGAAGTGAGCACAGGACCGACAGGGACGCCCCGCGGTCTTACGTTCATGGCTGTAGTTATACGGGAGCGCAACGCGGAGACAGGAAAGGCCACCCCGGCGTTGTCCCCGGGATGGCCTTTCACTCAAGAGAATTCAGACGGTGAAGCCGAGTGCGCGCAGTTGCTCGCGACCTTCCTCGGTGATCTTCTCCGGGCCCCACGGCGGCATCCAGACCCAGTTGATCCGGAAGTCGCTGACCAGGCCGCCGGAGGTCAGCGCGGCCCCGGTCTGGTCCTCGATCACGTCGGTGAGCGGGCAGGCTGCCGAGGTCAGCGTCATGTCCAGGGTCGCCGAGTTGTCGGCCTCCACCCGGATGTCGTAGACCAGGCCCAGATCCACCACGTTGATGCCGAGTTCCGGGTCGACGACGTCGCGCATCGCCTCTTCGATGTCCTCGATCCTGGCCACGTCGGCGGGCACGGCGGCGGCCTGCTCGGGCAGGTCCGCGGCGGTGCGCCCCTCGCGCGGGTCGATGGCCGTCTCTTCGCTCATGCCTTCTCAGCTCCTGTGGTGGTACTGGACACCGCGTCCTTGAACGCCATCCAGCCGAGCAGCGCGCACTTCACGCGCGCCGGGTACTTCGCGACGCCGGCGAACGCGACGCCGTCCTCCAGCACGTCCTCGTCCGGTTCGACCTTGCCCTTGCCCTGCATCAGCTCCACGAAGGCGTCCATGGTGGTGAACGCCTCCTCGACGGTGCGGCCGAGGACGAGATCGGTCAGCACCGAGGCCGAGGCCTGGCTGATCGAGCAGCCCTGCCCGGCGTAGGACACGTCCTCGACCTTGCCGCCGGTCACCTTGACCCGCAACGTGATCTCGTCCCCGCAGGTCGGGTTGACCTGGAACGACTCGGCGTCGAACGGATCGCGCAGGCCGCGCCCGTGCGGGTTCTTGTAGTGATCCAGGATGATCTCCTGGTACATGCTCTCCAGGTTCATTCCGCGACCCCGAAGAACCTTTGCGCCTCACGGATCCCGGCGACCAGTGCGTCCACTTCGGACAGTGTGTTGTACAGGTAGAAGCTCGCCCGCACCGTGGCCGGCACCGAGCAGGCCCGGTGCAGCGGCCACGCGCAGTGGTGCCCCACCCGCACCGCGATACCGAGGCTGTCGAGCACCTGACCGGCGTCGTGCGGGTGCACGCCGTCGATCACGAACGCGACGGTGGCGCCGCGGTCGGCCAGGTCGGTCGGCCCGATGATGCGCACGCCGGGGATCGCCCCGATGCCCGCGATCGCGGCCGCCGCCAGCTCGTGCTCGTGGGCCGCGATCCGGTCCATCCCGACCGCGGACAGGTAGTCCACCGCCGCGCCGAGGCCGATCGCCTGCGAGGTCATCGGAACCCCGGCCTCGAACCGCTGCGGCGGCGCGGCGAACGTAGTGCGCTCCATCGTGACCAGCTCGATCATCGAACCGCCGGTGAGGAACGGCGGCATCGCTTCGAGCAGCTCGGTACGGCCGTAGAGCACGCCGATGCCGGACGGCGCCAGCATCTTGTGCCCGGAGAACACCGCGAAATCGACGTCCAGCGCGTGGAAGTCGACCGAACCCTGCTTATACAAACCATGCGGCACCGACTGGCAGGCGTCCAGGACGGTCAGCGCGCCGACCGCCTTCGCCTTGGCCACCAGCTTCTCCACCGGGTTGACCGTGCCGAGCACATTGGACTGGTGCGCGAACGCGACCACCTTGGTGCGCGGCGTGATCAGCTCGTCCACATCGGACAGATCGAGCCGGCCTTCCGGCGTGACCTTGAACCACTTCAGCGTCGCTCCGGTGCGCTGGCACAACTGCTGCCAGGGCACCAGGTTCGCGTGGTGCTCCATCTCCGTGATGACGATCTCGTCGCCCTCGCCGATCCGGAACCGGGAAGCCTCCGGACCGGCGGTGGCGGCGTTGCTCATCGCGTACGCCACGAGGTTGATGCCCTCGGTGGCGTTCTTGGTGAACACCAGCTCTTCCGGCTGGGCGCCGACGAACTCGGCGGTCTTCGCCCGCGCGGATTCGTAGGCGTCGGTGGCCTCTTCGGACAGCTGGTGAGCACCACGGTGCACGGCCGAGTTCGACGTGAGCACGTACTGCCGCTCCGCGTCGAGAACCTGCACCGGCCGTTGCGAAGTCGCCCCGGAGTCCAGGTACACCAAGGGTTTCCCGTCGCGCACGGTGCGGGACAGGATCGGGAAGTCGCCGCGCAGTGCCGCCACGTCAAGGGGCACAGAGTTGGTCGGGCTGTTCGAGGCCGTGGTGGTCATCGAGCCAACTCCTCTCGGTGTAGTCGGGAACTCGGGCGATACGTCAGGCCTTCGCCGGTTCGGCAGCGCCCACGTACTTGACGTACCCGTTCTCCTCCAGCTCGTCGGCCAGCTCGCGGCCGCCCGACTCGACCACCCGGCCGCCGGCGAACACGTGCACGAAGTCCGGGGTGATGTGCCGCAGGATCCGGGTGTAGTGCGTGATCAGCATGACGCCGACCTCGGCCGACGCCTTGTACTCGTTGACGCCCTCGGAGACCACCCGCAGCGCGTCCACGTCGAGGCCGGAGTCGGTCTCGTCGAGGATCGCGAACTTCGGCTTGAGCAGCGCCAGCTGCAGGATCTCGTGACGCTTCTTCTCCCCACCGGAGAAGCCCTCGTTCACCGAGCGCTCGGCGAACTCACCCGAGATGCCGAGCTTGCCCATCTCCTCCTTGACCTCCTTGACCCAGTGGCGCAGCTTGGGAGCCTCGCCCCGGACCGCGGTGGCCGCGGTGCGCAGGAAGTTCGACATCGAGACGCCGGGCACCTCGACCGGGTACTGCATGGCGAGGAAGAGGCCGGCGCGGGCGCGCTCGTCCACGCTCATCTCCAGCACGTTCTCGCCGTCCAGCAGCACCTCGCCGGAGGTGACCTCGTACTTGGGGTGCCCGGCGATCGCGTAGGACAGGGTGGACTTGCCGGAGCCGTTGGGGCCCATGATCGCGTGTGTCTGGCCCGACCGGATGGTCAGGTTCACGCCCTTCAGGATCTCCTTGGCACCTTCCTCGGTGGTCACCGAAGCGTGCAGGTCCTTGATTTCCAGGGTAGCCATTCTGTGTTCCTCAGTCTGATGTGGACGGACCGGCTCAGGCGCCGACGGCTTCGAGTTCGGCTTCGATCGCCGCTTCGAGGCGCTCGCGCACCTCGGGCACACCGATGCGGACCAGGATCTCGTGGAAGAACCCGCGCACGACCAGCCGGCGCGCGGCCTCCTCGCCGATACCGCGCGACTGGAGGTAGAACAACTGCTCGTCGTCGAACCTTCCCGTGGCACTCGCGTGGCCGGCGCCTTCGATCTCGCCGGTCTCGATCTCCAGGTTCGGCACCGAGTCCGCGCGCGCCCCGGGCGTGAGCACCAGGTTGCGGTTGAGCTCGTAGGTGTCGGTGGCCTCGGCGGCCGCGCGGATCAGCACGTCACCGATCCACACGGTGTGTGCGTCGTTGCCCTGCAGCGCGCCCTTGTACATCACGTTGGACTTGCAGTGGGCCACCGCGTGGTCCACGAACAGCCGGTGCTCCTGGTGCTGCCCGGCGTCGGCGAAGTACAGGCCGAGCATCTCCACGTCGCCGCCCTTGTCCGCGAAGGTCGCGGTGGGCGACACGCGCACCAGGTCGCCGCCGAGGGTGACCACGGTGTGCTTGAGCGTCGCGTCGCGGCCCAGCCGCAGGTGCTGCTCGGAGACGTGCACCGCGTCGTCGGCCCAGTCCTGGACGCTGACCACGGTGATCTTCGCCGAGTCGCCGATGACGAACTCGACGTTGTCCGCGTACGTGCCGGAGCCGACGTGGTCGAGCACGATCACCGCTTCGGCGAACGCCTCGGCGCGGACCTGCAGGTGCCCATAGGCGACCTTGCCCTCGCCCGGGCCGTGTACGCGCAGCGTCGACGCCTTCGACGCCTTGCTCTCCTTCGGCACGGTCACCACGGTGGCCTGCGTGAAGGAGGAGTACGCCTGCGCCGCGATCCGGTCGCTGGGCACGCCCGCCTCGCCGAGGCGGGCGTCGTCGCGGCCGACCGTCTCGATCTTCAGCTCCGGCGCCGCGTCGGTCTCCAGAGTGATCTCGCCCGAAGCGGCCGCGGTGCCGTCGTGCAGGCCGCGCAGGCGCTTCATCGGGGTGAAGCGCCAGTTCTCCTCACGCCCGCCGGGGACCTCGAAGGCCGCGACGTCGTAGGAGGTGAACCGCTCCGCGCGGGAGGCCGCCGGAATGACGGCCCCCTCGCGAAGCGCTTCCGAAACGTTGTTCTCTGCCACGGACATGGTCAGCCGACGGACCCTTCCATCTGAAGCTCGATCAGGCGGTTCAGCTCGAGCGCGTATTCCATCGGCAGCTCGCGCGCGATGGGCTCGACGAACCCGCGCACGATCATCGCCATCGCCTCGTCCTCGGCCAGGCCGCGGGACATCAGGTAGAACAGCTGCTCTTCACTGACCTTGGACACGGTGGCCTCGTGGCCCATGGACACCTCGTCGTTGCGGATGTCCACGTACGGGTAGGTGTCCGAGCGCGAGATGGTGTCCACCAGCAGCGCGTCGCAGACCACCGAGGACCGCGAGTGGTGCGCCCGCTTCGCGACCTTCACCAGGCCACGGTAGGACGTGCGGCCACCACCGCGCGCCACCGACTTCGACACGATCGTCGAGGAGGTGTGCGGGGCGAGGTGCTCCATCTTGGCGCCCGCGTCCTGGTGCTGGCCCTCACCGGCGAACGCGACCGACAGGACCTCGCCCTTGGCGTGCTCGCCCATCAGGAAGACCGACGGGTACTTCATGGTCACCTTGGAGCCGATGTTGCCGTCGACCCACTCCATGGTCGCGCCCTCTTCGCACTTGGCGCGCTTGGTGACCAGGTTGTACACGTTGTTCGACCAGTTCTGGATCGTCGTGTAGCGGCAGCGCGCGCCCTTGCGCACGATGATCTCCACGACCGCCGAGTGCAGCGAGTCGGACTGGTAGATCGGCGCCGTGCAGCCCTCGACGTAGTGCACGTAGGCATCCTCGTCGACGATGATCAGCGTCCGCTCGAACTGGCCCATGTTCTCGGTGTTGATCCGGAAGTAGGCCTGCAGCGGGATCTCCACGTGCACGCCCTTGGGAACGTAGATGAACGAGCCCCCGGACCACACCGCGGTGTTCAGCGCGGAGAACTTGTTGTCCCCGGCCGGGATCACCGAGCCGAAGTACTCCCGGAACAGCTCCGGGTGCTGCTTGAGCGCGGAGTCGGTGTCCAGGAACAGCACGCCCTGCTCCTCCAGGTCCTCACGGATCTGGTGGTAGACGACCTCGGACTCGTACTGCGCGGCGACGCCGGCCACGAGGCGCTGCTTCTCCGCCTCCGGGATGCCGAGCTTGTCGTAGGTGTTCTTGATGTCCTCGGGCAGGTCCTCCCAGGAGGTCGCCTGCTTCTCCGTGGACCGCACGAAGTACTTGATGTTGTCGAAGTCGATCCCGGACAGGTCCGCGCCCCAGTTGGGCATCGGCTTGAGGTCGAAGAGCTTGAGCGCCTTGAGGCGGGCGTCGCGCATCCACTCGGGCTCGGACTTCTTGCCGGAGATGTCGAGGACGACGTCCTCGCTCAGGCCGCGACGGGCGCTGGCGCCCGCCTCGTCGGAGTCCGCCCAGCCGAAAGCGTAGTTGCCCAGGGACGCGATGGTCTCTTCCTGGCTCAACGGCTCGGTGGTGGGAGTGCGCTGCTCGGCAGCGGCAGTCATGCGGGTTTCCCTCCATTCGGGATCCGTGCGGGCTGCTCCCGCGACGGCGTGGCCGCCGCGGGGGCGGTGGTGCGATCCGGCTCGGGATGGGCCGGGATACCCGCCGGTGCGGCGGGTACGTGTGTGGTGCACGCGTTGTCCCCGCGTGCGATGGTCGCCAGGCGCTGCACGTGCGTGCCCAGCAGCCGGGCGAAGGCCTCCGTCTCGGCCTCGCACAGCTGCGGGAACTCCGCGGCGACGTGCGCGACCGGGCAGTGGTGCTGGCAGAGCTGGGTGCCCACCGCAGCGGCCGCACCGGTGGTCGCGGTGCCGCCGACCTGACGGGTCGAGGCAGCGTAGCCCTCCCTGGTCAGCGCGAGCGCGAGTGCCTCCGCCCGGTGCGCCGGATCGGGTGATCCGGTGATCGCCGCGCGGTGCGGGCCGACCAGCCGGTCGACCCGGCTCTCGGCGAACGCGCGCACCGCCTCCGGCCCGGCGTGCTCGGCGAGGAACCGGACCGCGGACACGGCGAGATCGTCGTAGGCGTGCCCGAACCGGGCCCGGCCGGACTCGGTGAGCAGGAACAGCCGGGCGGGCCTGCCCCGGCCGCGCGGCCCGCGCCGCGGCGCGTCGCGGGTCTCCGCCTCGCCGTCGGCCAGCAGCGCGTCCAGATGCCGCCGGACCGCGGCCGGGCTGATGCCCAGCTGCTCGGCGACCACCACGGCGGTCATCGGGCCCTGCTCCAGCAGCAGCCGGGCGACCTCGTGCCGGGTGCGGCCCTCGGCCTGGGAACCCGCCACGGCGAGGGCTTCATGCCCCGGCCGCGCGGCGGTAATCTCGGCGCTGACCTGCACGGGCACAGCACGGCCCGGGGTTCGCGGCGACTCGCCGCGTCCCCCGCCGGTGCACCCGTTCTTTTTCACAACACAAGTGTGTCTTATTTCCCGCCGCCAGGCAAAGGCGGGGCCGGTGGCAGTGACCCGCGTCACCGGGAACCGGACTCGATACGCTTTCCGGCGTGGCGATCGGCGAGCACTCCGAGCAACGGGCCCCGGATCCGGGTGGATCCGGCGACCCGGCGACCGCCGTGGCGCTCTCGCCGGTACGGCCGCGCACGGCCGGGCCGCTGAGCGACGCCGAGCACCGCGGGCTCGACGTGGTGCGCCGCTTCGGCACGGTCGGCTCGCTGTTCCTCGCGCTCGGTTCGCTCGGCGCGGGGGCCGCGCCGGTGATCAACCCGGTGCAGGACCTGCCGGTGCTGCGGCTGTTCACCCGCATCCCCTCGGTGTCGCTCGCGATCGCCTTCTCCGGGATGGGCATCCTGGTGCTCAGCTGGCTGATGCTCGGCCGGTTCGCCCGGCCGGCCAGCGCCCGCCTGGCCACCCGCGGGCAGCTCGCGCGCACCCTCGCGATGTGGGTCGCCCCGCTGCTGGTGATCCCGCCGTTGTTCTCCCGCGACGTGTACAGCTACCTGGCGCAGAGCGAGATCGTGCACCGCGGGATGGATCCCTACCAGCTGGGGCCGGCACAGGCGCTGGGTGTGGCCGACCCGCTCACCTCGGGCGTGTCGAACATCTGGCGGGAGACCCCCGCGCCGTACGGGCCACTGGTGCTGCGGCTCGGCGGCTGGCTCGCCCCCTTGGGCGGCAACAACATCGTGGCCGGGGTGCTGCTGCAGCGCGCGCTCGCGCTCGTCGGCGTGGTGCTCATCGTGTGGGCGCTGCCGCGGCTGGCGCGGCGCTTCGGCGTGCAGCCGGCCACCGCGCTGTGGCTGGGCGCGGCGAATCCGCTGCTGATCTTTCACTTCGTCGCCGGGGCGCACAACGACGCGTTGGCCATCGGGCTGATGGTGGCCGGGCTGGAGGTCGGCATCCGCCGGTTGCCGACCCGGGTGAAGGGGGATTCCCCGCCACCGCTGGCCAGAGGCGAGCTGCTCTACATCGGGCTCGGGGTGGCGATCATCACCGCCGGCGCCACCGTGAAGGTGCCGACGGTGCTGGCGCTGGGCTTCTTCGCGGTGCTGGTGGCGCGCCGCTGGCACGGGCGGATCAAGGACCTGGTGCGGGCCGCCGTCCCGATGGCCGCGTGGTTCGGGGTGGTGCTGGTCGCCATCTGCTACGGCACCGGGCTGGGCTTCGGCTGGATCCCGGTCACCCTCAACACCCCGGGCCTGGTGCGCTCGTGGATCTCCCCCACCGCGGAGCTGATCAACTTTACCGGGGTACTCGGCATCGCGCTCGGGATGGGCAACCACACCGACGCGCTGGTGCCGATCTTCGGCGCGCTGGGCTACCTGGTCATCGCGGCGGTGACGATCAAGTTCCTGTGGGCCAGCTTCAAATGGCGCTACCGGCCGATCATCGGCCTCGGCGTGTCCCTGGGCGCGGCGATGATCCTGCAGATCAGCCTGCAGCCGTGGTACCTGCTGTGGGCGGTGATCCCGCTGGCCGCGGCCGCGGGCACCTCCCGGTTCCGGGTGGCCGCGACGGTGGTCAGCGCCGTGCTGCCGTTCCTGCTCTCGCCCACCGGCAGCACCTTCGACGGCCGTTCCTACATCCTGCCGTGGGCCTACGGCGCCGCGATCCTCGTCACACTGGGCGGACTCGCCGTGGTGCACCGGGTCTGCCCGTTGCTGCTGTCGCGGACGTCTCCCCCGTCCCCGGCACCGGAGGCCCGCGCCGACGTCGTATCGTGACCGGTTGTGGACAACTCCGCGGTCGAGATCACCGGTCTGGTGAAAAGCTACGGCTCCACCACCGCGGTCGACGGGCTCGACCTGCGGATGGCGCGTGGCTCGCTGCTTGCCCTGCTCGGCCCGAACGGGGCGGGCAAGACCACCACCGTCGAGGTCTGTGAGGGCTTCCGCCGCCCCGACGCGGGCACCGTGCGGGTGCTCGGGCTCGACCCGGTCGCCGACCGCGCGAGGCTGCGGCCGCGGGTCGGCATCATGCCCCAGGGCGGCGGCGCGTACCCGGGCGTGCGGGCGGACGAGATGCTGCGGCTGGTCGCCTCCTGCGCGGCCCGGCCGCACGATCCGGCGTGGCTGCTCGACGTGCTCGGCCTGACCGGGGCGCGGCGGACCCCGTTCAAACGGCTCTCCGGCGGGCAGCAGCAACGGCTTTCGCTGGCCTGCGCCCTGGTCGGCCGCCCGGAGCTGGTGTTCCTCGACGAGCCGACCGCGGGGATGGACCCGCAGGCCCGCCGGCTGGTCTGGGACCTGCTCGGCGCGCTGCGCGCGGACGGGGTGAGCGTGCTGCTCACCACGCACCTGATGGAGGAGGCCGAGGCGCTGGCCGATCAGGTGGTGATCGTGGACCACGGCAAGGTCGTGGTCGAGGGCACGCCGCACGCACTCACGCTGGAGGACGGCGAGTCCGCGCAGCTGCGGTTCCGGGCGCGTACCCGGCTCGACACCGGCCTGCTCACCGCGGCGCTGCCGGAGGGCTACCGGGTGAGCGAATCCGCACCCGGCGCGTACCTGGTGGAAGGCTCGGTGGACCCGCAGGTGGTCTCCGCGGTCACCGCGTGGTGCGCGCAGCAGGGTGTGCTGCCCGAGCAGTTGCAGGTCGGCCGCCGCACGCTGGAAGAGGTCTTCCTCGAACTGACCGGGCGGGAGCTGCGCGCATGACCACCTCGTTCCCCGAGGGCACCTTCACCCCCGCGCCCGGCCGCGGCTCGCTGGGCCGGATGCTGCGCACGCACGCCCGGGTCGAGGCCGCCCTCACCTTGCGGCACGGCGAGCAACTGCTGCTCACCCTGATCATCCCGCTGGCCCTGCTGATCGGGCTGAGCCTGCTGGACGTGCTGCCCGCGAGCCAGCTCGGCACCACGTCCAAAGTGGACTGGATCACGCCGCGGATCCTGGCGCTCGCGGTGCTCTCGTCCGCCTTCACCGGGCAGGCCATCGCCCTCGGTTTCGACCGCCGGTACGGCGTGCTGAAACGGCTTTCGGCGACCGCGCTGCCCTCGTGGCTGCTGGTGGCCGGCCGGGTGGTGGCCGCGCTCGTGGTGGTGGCCCTGCAGTCGGTGGTGCTCGGGGTGGTCGCGGCCTTCCTCGGCTGGTCGCCTTCGGCGGCCGGGCTCGGTGCCGCGATCCTGTTGCTGGTGCTGGGCACGCTGGCGTTCGGCGCGCTCGGCGTGCTGCTCGGCGGGGCGCTGCGGGCAGAAGCTGTGCTGGCGCTGGCCAACGTCGTCTGGTTCGTGCTGCTGCTGGCGGGCGGGATCCTGCTGGCTCCTTCGGCGCTGCCGTCCGGGGTCGGCGCGGTGGTGGAGCTGCTGCCCTCCGGCGCGCTGGCGGAGGGCATGCGTGCCGCGCTCGTCGGCGGGCAGTTCCCGGTCGGCCCGATGCTGGTGCTCGCCGGGTGGGCCGCGGTGGCCGGGGTGCTCGCCACGCGCACGACGAAACTCACGTGAGGCCCCTGCCGGTCCGGTTTCCGGACCGGGCCGGAAGATCCGTGCACCCAGGAAGATGATCACCCGTTCGCGAAGACCCCGCGCCGCGCCCCCGATGCGGCAGAAATCCTTGCGCCGCACCATGATTGATCACTTCGGCGGCACTGCACCACCGCATTGCGGACGGGGCCCGACCACGCCCGGGTAATAGAGTCCATTGTGTTCACTACCGTCTGTTATGTCCGAGTTGTCCTCCGCGACCTGATCAGCCGATGGCAGCGCCCGCGGATTTCGATAAATTCGAGGACATACAGGACACAATCCGTTCCCGTTTCCGCATGAAATCGCGGATTTCACCCAGAGTCGCCACCCCAGAAAGGCTGTCATGATGTACGGAAGCGCACTCCGCAACGAGGTCGCCCATGCGCAGATCACCCCCCTGATCGGTGTTTTCGACATGTTCTCCGCTTCGGTCGCCGCCCAGCACTACAACGGCATGTTCGTCTCCGGATTCGGTTTCGCCGCCTCGTACTACGGGCTGCCCGACATCGGGTTCATCGCCTGGCCGGACATCGTGAACTTCGTCCAGCGGCTGCGGCTGGCGTTCCCGCGGCAGCACCTGCTGGTGGACATCGACGACGGGTACGTCGACCCCGAGGTGGCCGCGCACGTGGTTGAGCACCTGGAGCGGATCGGGGCGTCCGGGGTCATCATCGAGGACCAGAAGCGGCCCCGCCGCTGCGGGCACGTGGACGGCAAGCAAATCCTTCCGCTGGCGGAATACCTGGAGAAGCTCGAACTCGTCCTGGAGACCCGGCAGGACCTGGTCGTGGTGGCCCGCACCGACGCCACCGAGGAAGAGGAGATCCTGCGCCGCGCCGAAGCCCTCGCGCAGACCGACGCCGACGTGATCCTCGTCGACGGGGTGCGCAGTGTGGACTGGATCCACCGCGTCCGCCGCGTCATCGGCTCGAAGCCCTTGCTGTTCAACCAGATCGCCGGCGGCAAGTCCCCTCGGCTGTCGCTGCCGGAGCTGCAGGAACTCGGCGTGGACGTGGCGATTTACAGTACGCCGTGCCTGTTCGCCGCGCAGGAGGCGATCGACACCGCGCTCGCCGAGCTGCGCGCGAACGACGGCAGACTGCCCGAAACCCGGCCCGGCAGCGTCGGCGTCGCGGCGTCGATCGAGCTGCTCGAACGCAATATCAGCCGGCACCACCGGGACCGGGCCCCCCGCAGGCCGGCACAGGTCTGACCCGAGTTCACCCGGACGAGGCGCGGCACGTGCCCCCGGCGCGTGCCGCGTTTCCGCCTGCTCCGCAACCGGCCTGCAGGAGCTCCGGACGCAGCTGAGCACCCCGGAAGCAGAACAGCGCACGAGGCCGCGTTCCGACCCCTGCTCGCAATGAACGGGGCACTGTGCCACAGAGGGGAAGTTCGCGTCTTTCGATAGCCCTGTTCACGACCGCTCCACTCCTCTGGGCGATCACCTGTAACGGATGGTATTACTGCGGCGGCGGTGGCGTGAAACCTGCGCTGCGCACATCTACGCGGCAGCGTGATACCCCAGGAGATTGATTCGGATTTCCGTCACGATGAGCAGGGTCGAGGTCCGCGTACGACGGATCAGATTGCCGATTCGATGATTTTCCCCTGGAACGAATAATCTTCAGTTTTATGGCTGCGAAGGGTTTCCGTCCAGCCTTGCCGAGCGCCGACGCGCCCGAAACCCGAAGCCGTGAAGGGTCCCTTCACAGCCTCAGAGTCCGTGAAGGGACCCTTCACGGACCGGCCGCCGGTCCGCCGGAGCCGGTCAGCCGGTGGGGGCCGCGCGGGCTGACCGGCACGGAACCGCCTGGCGGGCTGCGCGTATCGTGGCCTGCGTGTCTCTACGCAGCCTGATCGCCCGCCTGCCTTACCCGTCGTCCGCGGTTCAGCAGGCCATCGGGATCGCGGCAGTGCTCACGCAGGCAGGGATCGGCGTCACCGGGTCGGTGGTGCGGGTGACCGGCTCCGGGCTCGGCTGCAACACCTGGCCGAAGTGCATCGGCAGCAGCCTCGTCCCGGTGCACCACCCTGGGATCGACACGGTCAACCAGTGGATCGAGTTCTCCAACCGGATGCTCACCGGCGTGGTGATCGTGGTGGCCGCGCTCGCCGTGCTCGCCGCGTGGCGGATCCAGATCGACCACCCGCGGCGGCGCCGGCTGGTGAAGCTGGCCTGGCTGATGCCCGGCGGGGTGGTGCTGCAGGCTGTGCTCGGCGGTATCACCGTGCTCGCGAAGCTGGAATGGTGGACGGTCGCGCTCCACTTCCTCGCCTCCACGCCCCTGGTGTGGCTGGCCGTGCTGCTGCTCAAGGCGTTCCGCGAAGGGGACGAGCCGGCCCGCCCGCTGGTGCCCGCGCTTGGGCGGCGGACGCTGGTGGCGCTGATCGTGCTGATGTGGGCGGTGCTGATCGCCGGGACCACGGTGACCGGTGCCGGTCCGCACGGTGGCGACCTGAACACCCACCGGCTGGCCGTGCCGATCGACCGGCTGGCCCAGGTGCACAGCGGGCTGCTCATCGCCTACCTCGTGGTGCTGGCCGTCTTCGGGCTCACGCTGCTGCGCGCCCGCGCGCCGAAGAGCCTGTGGCAGCGCTACGCCTGGGTGTGGGCGGTCGCGCTCGCCCAGGGCGTGCTGGGCACCGTGCAGTACGCGCTCGGCGTGCCCGAGGCGATGGTCTCCTTTCACGTGCTCGGCTCCGCGCTGGTCATCATCGTCACCGCCACGCTGTGGATCTGCACCCGCGACCGTGGCCCGGTCCTCTCGAGGCTCCCGGCGGCGCCGGAGGAACGGGAACTCACCCCGGCGACCTGACCGCCATCCGGGCGTAACTGCGCGTCGGCCCGGCGGACAGTTCGGCCGCTTACGGTAAGCCGCGAACCGGCCACCGAAGCGCCCCGAGGTGACGCGTCATGACGTCCGCCCCCGTCAGTTCCGGCAAACCTCTCGTCTCCGGCCGCCGCGGGCCGCTGGAAATGGTGGTGCTCAAGACTTTCCTGCTGGTGCCGTTCGCCGCGCTGCTGGCCGCCGTGCCGCTGCTGTGGGGCTGGGGCATCGGCTGGACGGACGTGATCCTGGCGGTGGTCTTCTACGTGTTCACCACCCTCGGGGTGACGGTCGGCTACCACCGCTATTTCACCCACGGCGCGTTCAAGGCCGGGCGGCCACTGCGGATCGCGCTCGCGGTGGCGGGCAGCATGGCCGTGCAGGGTTCGGTGATCTTCTGGGTGGCCAGCCATCGCAGGCACCACGCGTTCGCCGACCGGGAGGGCGATCCGCATTCCCCGTGGCTGTTCGGCACCTCGCCGGCGGCGCTGCTGCGCGGCTTCTGGCACGCGCACATGGGCTGGATGTTCGGCCGCGCGGTGACCAACGCCGACCGGTTCGCCCCCGATCTGACCGGGGATCGGGATCTGCGGGTGGTGAACCGGTTCTTCTGGCTGTGGATCACGCTCAGTCTCGGCCTGCCCGCACTGCTCGGCGGGCTGATCTCGGGCAGCTGGCCGGGCGCGCTGAGCGCGTTCTTCTGGGCCGGGCTGGTGCGCGTCGCGTTCCTGCACCACGTGAGCTGGTCGGTGAACTCGATCTGCCACCTGATCGGCGACCGCCCGTTCGCCAGCCGCGACCGCGCGGCGAACTTCTGGCCGCTGGCGCTGCTGTCCATGGGCGAGTCGTGGCACAACTCGCACCACGCCGACCCGACCTGTGCCCGGCACGGCGTGCTGCGCGGCCAGGTGGACGTCTCGGCCGGGGTGATCCGGCTGTTCGAACGCTTCGGCTGGGCGAGCGAGGTCCGCTGGCCCCGGCCGGAACGGCTGGCGGCCAAACGGATCCGCTGAACTCAGGCCAGCTGCTGCCGCACCGCCGAGGCGAACCGCAGCGGGGCACCGGCGTCCGCGTAGCGGAACCCCAGCGTGGGCTCGGTCAGCTCCATCTCCAGGACCAGCGGACGGCCGTCGTCCCCGCGGATCAGGTCCACGCGGGCGTACAGCAGTTCCGCGCGCAGGATGCTCAGCAGCGAGCAGGCGGCGTCGAGCGCGTCCTCGGCCACCGCGCGCACTTCCGGCGCGGGGACCGCGGCGGCCAGGCGCTCCTCCAGGTACAGCCCGGAAGCGTCCGAGCCGGAGCCGAACATGGCCGCCTTGGTGAAGGCGTGTGAGTAGATCCCGCCGAGGAACACCGCGGCGATCTCCCCCTGAGTGTCCACACTGGACTGAAACGGCTGCACGAGCGCGGTCCGGCCGTCCTCGTGCAGGCCCCGCAGGTGCTCGTCGGCCGCCGGACCCCCGGCGGCGAACTTCGCCACGCCGCGCGAACCCGCGCCGATCGACGGCTTCACCACGAATGGCTGATTCGGCCACATCGCCCGCTCACCCGGCTCGATCAGCTCGGAAGGCACCGTGGGGACCCCCGTGTCGTACAGCTCCACGAGGTAGGCCTTGTCCGTGTTCCAGCGCACCACGGGCGCCGGATTCGCCAGCGACGGAACGCTTTCGCACCAGCCAAGGAACTCTTCGCGGCGGTCCGGGTAGTCCCAGGTCGCACGCAGGACCACCAGGTCCGCCTCCGCGAAGCCCGCCGCGGGATCGTCCCAGGCCGCCCAGCGCACGGTGAAACCCAGGTCGGCGAGCGCGGGCAGGACGATCGCGTCGTCGCCGTCGCCCTCGGGCATCGCGGCACAGGAGGCGAAGTACGCGACGCGGGTCACCGGCCGGCTCGCGGGCCGGCCATCTTGCGCCGGTGCGCGGCGCCGATCTTGACCGCGTTCACGGTCTCGCTGTCCCATTCCGCAGCTGCCAGGTCCTCGACCGCCCCGACCAGCGCGTTCCCGGCTTCGGTCCCGGCCACGAGCACGTCGCCCAGCGCGCCGTCCGCGCCGACGAGCACCACCCGGGCACCGGCACGGCCGATGTTCTCCACCACCGCACGTGAGGGTTTGCCGTGCCGGGCCACGAAATCCCGTGCCGCGGCGACCTGCCGGGCAGTCGGCTCGGTGGGCACGGTCGGCGTGTTCTCGGTCTCCTCAGCCACGTCGCGAGCTTAGCCCGTCACCCCCGGTACCGCGTGAGGGTCGTGTTCTCGGCCATAGTGGACGAGGAAGGCTGCCGAACTCGCGGAGGAGAAACAATGCCGACGGCTGTGCAGATAACCAGGACTGGTGGCCCGGAGGTACTGGAGCCCGCCGAGGTCCCCGTCGGCCCGCCCGGCGAAGGAAAGCTGCTGGTCGACGTCGCCGCGGCGGGCGTCAACTACATCGACACCTACCAGCGTCAGGGCATCTACCCGCTGGAGCTGCCGTTCGTGCTGGGCATGGAAGGCGCCGGCACGGTCGCCGAGGTCGGCGAGGGCGTGACAGGTTTCGCCCCCGGCGACCGGGTGGCCTGGCAGGGTGTGCTGGGCAGCTACGCCGCGCGCGCGGCGATCCCCGCCACCGTGGCGGTGAAGGTCCCCGCAGGTGTGTCCGACGAGGTGGCCGCCGCGACGATGTTGCAGGGCGTCACCGCGCACTACCTGGTTCGGTCCACGTACGAGGTGAAGGCGGGCGACGACGTCCTAGTGCACGCAGCTGCCGGTGGTGTCGGGTTGCTGCTCGTACAACTCGCGAAGGCGCGCGGCGCACGCGTGATCGGCACGGTGTCCACCGAAGAGAAGGCGCAGCTGGCCCGTGGCGCCGGCGCGGACCACGTGATCCGCTACGACCGTGAGGACTTCGCCGCGGTCACGCGCGAGCTGACCGGCGGCGAAGGCGTGGCCGTGGTCTACGACGGCGTTGGCAAGGACACCGTGGACGGCAGCTTGGCGAGCCTGCGGATCCGCGGCACGCTGGCGTTGTTCGGCGCCGCGAGCGGCCCGGTGCCGCCGCTGGACCCACAGCGGCTCAACTCCGGCGGCTCGCTGTACCTGACCCGCCCCACCGCCGCGCACTACGTCCGGACGCGCGAAGAGCTGGACTGGCGCGCGGACGAGCTGTTCGCCGCCGTCCAGGACGGATCCCTCGACATCCGCATCGGCGGCCGTTACCCGCTGGCCGAGGCACGCCGTGCGCACGAAGACCTTCAGGGCCGCCGTACCACCGGCAAGCTGCTGCTGATCCCGTGACGCCGGGTCCGTGCGTGCCCCGCGCGGGGCACGCACGGATCGGATCAGGCCGGGACCGCCACGGCGTCGACCACGAACACCAGCGTCTCGTTGGGCGCGATACCGTTGCCGCCCTTGCCGTAGCCGAGATCCGGCGGGATGATCAGCAGCCGGCGACCGCCCTGCTTGATCCCGGTCAGGCCCTCGTCCCAGCCCTTGATCACCTCGCCGGCGCCGAGGCTCAGGGAGAACGGCTCCTTGCCGAACGAGCTGTCCAGCTGTTTCTTGTCCGACCAGGTGACCAGCGTGTAGTTCATGGTCACCGACTGGCCCGGTTTCGCCTCGGCGCCGGTGCCCGCGGACAGATCCTTGGTGACCAGCTTCTTCGGCGGCGTGCAGTCGTCGGGGACAGCGATCTCCGGGGCCTTGCCGAACTCCCCGGTGGTCTTGATGTCGTCCGCGGTGCACACCCGGGTGGGGGCCGCCGTGGTGTCGCCACCACAGGCGGTCAGCCCGGACCCCACCGCCGCCGCGCAGGCCGCCACGGCCGCGATCTTGCCGATTCTCTGCATACCGGGCACCCTAGCCAAGCCGGTGCAGCGCCGGCACCGGGTCACCGGTCTGGACCACACCGAGCCGCCGGGTCGCCCGGGTCAGTGCCACGTACAGGTCGTTCAGCCCCCGCGGGGACTCGGCCACGATCTCGTCCGGCGCGATCAGCAGTACCGCGTCGAATTCCAGGCCCTTGGCCCGATCCACGGTCAGCACGCTGAGCCGCTCGCCGGCACCCAGCAGCACCCGCAGGTGCTCGTGCCGCGCCGCCGGCACCAGTACCCCGATCGTGCCACCGTCCACAAGGGACAGTTCGGCCCGCACCAGTCCGGGCAGCTCGGCGTCCAGGTCGGTGCTGTGCCTGCTCCACGGGGCCACACCGGTCTCCCGCACCGAGGACGGCGGGGTGAGGCCGCCGCCGAGTTCGGCGAGCACGTCCGCGGCGACGGCCATGATCTCCGCCGGGGTCCGGTAGTTCACGGTCAGCTGCGCCAGCCGCCAGCGATCGGCCACATACGGCGCCAGCACCTCGTCCCAGCTGCGTGCTCCCCCGGCGGTGCCCGTCTGCGCGACGTCGCCGACCAGCGTCATCGACCGGTTCGGAGTGCGGCGCACGAGCAGCCGCCAGTCCATTGCGGACAGTTCCTGTGCCTCGTCGACGATCACGTGGCCGAAGGTCCAGGTGCGGTCCTGCGCCGCCCGCTGGGCCGCGGTCAGCTCGCTGCGCGCCTGCTGCCGTTCGGCGAACAGCTCGGCGTCGAGCACGTCGGACACCCGCAGCATCTCCTCGTCCTGGATCTCCTCGTCCTGTTCGAGGATGTCCAGCACGCCCTCGGCGTACGCGCGTTCCACCCGTTCCCGACGCCGGTTCTGGGCCTGCTCCTCGGAATCGTCCGCGCCGAGCAGCTCGGCCAGTTCGTCCAGCAACGGCACGTCGGCGGGCGTCCACTGGGCGTCACGGCCGCTTTCCAGGTGCGCGCGCTCGGCGTCGGTGAGCAGCGTCCCCGCGGCGCGGGCCAGATAGGCCGGGTCGGCGAAGAGGTCGTCGAGAAGGCCCTCCGGGGTCAGCTTCGGCCACAGCCGCGTCAGCGCGGCCGCCACCGCCGGGCTGGCTGCCAGCTCGGCCCGGATGTCCTGGACGTCCTGGGCGTCGAGCAGATCCTCCCCCAGCTTCCGCGCGGCCTGCCTGGTCAGCGCGTCGAGCACATCGGACACGAACAGCCGGCGCGCGAGATTGTGCGGACGGCGTGAACGGCGGGCCCGCGTCCGCGCCTCCGCGCAGGTTTTCCGGTCCAGCTTGAGGATTTCCCGCTCGTGCTCGATCTCCAGCACCGGATCCGGCACCCGCTGGCGATCGCGGACGGCGGCGGCCAGCACCTCGGCCAGCACCACCCGGCCCTTCACCTCGGCCGCCTCCGGCGATTCCACGCCCACCGCGTCCAGCCCCGGCCACAGCTGCCCGACCGTCGCCAACAGCACCCCGGTCTCACCGAGCGAGGGCAGCACCTGGCCGATATAGCGCAGGAACGTGCTGTTCGGCCCGACCACGAGCACGCCACGCGTGGTCAACTGCTGGCGGTGGGTGTAGAGCAGGTAGGCCGCGCGATGCAACGCCACCGCGGTCTTGCCGGTGCCCGGCCCGCCCTGCACCACCAGCACCCCGCCGAGCGGCGCGCGGATGATCCGGTCCTGCTCGGCCTGGATGGTCGCGACGATGTCGTTCATCTCGCCTGTGCGGCGGCGCTCCAGCGCGGCCAGCAACGCCGCCTCGCCGGCCAGCCCGAGATCCTGGCCCTGATCCGCCGCGCCGAGATCGAGAATCTCGTCGTCGAACCCGGTCACCCGGCGGCTCAGCGAACGCAGGTGCCGCCGCCTGCGCACGCCGTCGGGCGAGGCGGCCGTGGCCAAGTAGAAGGGGCGGGCCACCGGGGCACGCCAGTCGATCAGCAGCGGGCGGTAGTCGTCGTCCTCATCGAACAACCCGAGCCGGCCGACGTAGGTGGTCTCCTCTTCGCGGCCAGGCAGGAAATCCAGCCTGCCGAAGCACAGCCCCTGTTCCACCGAGCCGAGCTGCGCGAGACGATCGGTGTACAGCGTGGTGGCGACGTCGCGTTCCGTACGGGCCTGTGGGGTGCGCCCGGTCTGCCGCAACGTCTCGTCGAGACGGCGCTGGGCGTCCCGCCGCTCGACGTCGAGCTTTTCGTAGACCGCCGAGACGTACGTCTGCTCACGCGCCAGCTCGGCGGCGTGGTCGGACGTGCCGTCCTCGAAGACACGGCTCGTTTCCCGGTCCGGGGACACGGACAAGACTCAATCCTGCTTTCGCTTCGGGGAATGCGGCGGAGGGCCGAGAAGGAACAACGACCGTCCAGCGTACGGCATTCCCCGCCGCGGAGCGCAGGGTCAGAAGGGCAGGCCGAGCGTGGGCAGGCCGATCGCGGCGTCGACCGCCAGCGCCACGAACACGATCATCAGGTACGTGTTGGAGCGGTGGAACAGCGCCATCGGCTTGGTCTCCACGCCCCGGCGTACCTCGGCGTTCAGGCGGTGCGCGTAGAAGAGGAACCAGGCACCGGCGACGACCGCGAAGGTCGCGTACAGCCAGCTGGTGACCGGGAGCAGCAGCAGCGTCCAGGCGACCATCACCCACGAGTAGATGACGATCTGACGGGCCACGTGCTGCGCGGTGGCCACCACCGGCAGCATCGGCACGCCCGCGCGCTCGTAGTCCTCGCGGTACTTCATGCCCAGCGCCCAGGTGTGCGGCGGGGTCCAGAAGAAGATCACGCCGAACATCACGAACGCGGGCCACTGCACGGTGCCGGTCACCGCGGCCCAGCCGATCACCACCGGCATGCAGCCCGCCGCCCCGCCCCAGACCACGTTCTGCGAGGTACGCCGCTTGAGACCGAGGGTGTAGACGAAGATGTAGAACAGGATCGTGACGATCGCCAGGATCGCGGACAGCAGGTTCACCGTGAAGTACAGGACCACGAACGAGGCGACCCCGAGCACCAGGCCGAACACCAGCGCGTTGCGCCGGGGCACCGAGTCCTTCACCAGCGGGCGCCGCTTGGTGCGGTTCATGACCTTGTCGATGTCCGCGTCGATCACGCAGTTGAGCGCGTTCGCGCTGCCCGCGGCCATGGTGCCGCCGACCAGGGTGGCCAGCACCAGCCACGGATCCGGCACCTGGCGCCCGGCCAGGAACATCGCCGGGATCGTGGTGACCAGCAGGAGTTCGATCACCCGAGGTTTGGCGAGCGCGGCGTAGGCGCCGAGCACCCGGCGGAGGCTTCGCCGGGTCCCGTGCGGTCGTGCACCGTCCGGGTGTACGGCGCTGGTGTCGTCACTGCGTCCGTGCGCAGCGTTCACCAACGACATTTCACTCCCTGTGTCAGTTCGGGGCCGGGCGGACCGGAAGATCGTGGTGCCAGTGGTGAATCCGCCGGACCCAGCCCGCGAACGATGGTAACCGTGGCGATTCGCGCGACCCTGCGCGGGGCCGGGACACGCCGCGGAATGTCTGCTCCGTCACGCTCGCGCCGGCCGCCGCCCGGCGGGTCGCCGCGGCCGGTCCGGCCGGCGATTCCGGACCGCCCCCGCCGGAGCACCGGTGACCAGCGCCGAGACGGGCGGCGCACTCACCCGGCCATCGCGGCGGCCGGGTGCGGCGCGACCCACTTGGTGGCTGGTGTTTAGCCCGGCTAAACACCAGCCACCTAGGCGACCACGCATTCACGGGGGCATGAATCATGCCAGCACCGGCCGACCGGGCAACAAAGCCACGATCCCATCGGCCCTGAAGGCCAAGGCCACCCACGCGCCGGCCAGCGTGCGCGTCGGCTGGTCCTCACCGTGGCGACCCTATCGCTGCCCCTCCCCGGGAACCGATGCCACGGCCTCGTGGTACCAGTGTGATCCTGGAAACGATCAAGGGCCAGGCTTCTCCGAGTGCGGTACAAGTACTATTCGCATTCGAGGGGTTGTGTGGATGTTGGATGGTCCGGGATTTCACGTCGATGTCGACGTGGTCGACGGCGCGGCTCGCGGTGTTCGTGACAGCGTGCGAGACCAAAACAACTTCGAGTTGCGCGGATTGTGCGGCGATTCAGGGCTTTATGGGCACGCGGGGTTGCACGACGCATTGATGGACTACTGCGTCAAATGGAGTGCCGGGCTGGATGTTCTGACCGGCGACGCGAGCGAGATCGGCGATACCCTCTCCAGAGCTGTGCAAGCGTACCGGAGCATCGACGAGGCAGCCTCCCGCACGCTGGGCGGTGACCCTGGCACGGGGGCCTTCGAGGGTGGCTGAGCTCGGCGAAACCCAAGACCCCGCTGCCTTGGTACCCGGCAATCCGGAGGCTGTCGAGGAGAATGCCCGCGTACTGAGGGCGCGAGCCGCACGTATGAGCGGGGCCGGTGAAGGTCTGCAGGCGATCAACACCGGCTCGTGGCAAGGGCCGGCGGCGCAGGCGTTCCACGACAAATTCTCCTACGAACCGGGGAAATGGTTCGCCGCCGGGGATGCTTTCGAGTCCGGGGCGAGCGTGCTCGAGGACTACGCGAACACGTTGCGATGGGCGCAGGCTCAAGCGCTGGAGGCCATCCAGCAGCGGAATCAGGGAGATGCCGCCACCGAGCGGGCGCGCGCCGCACACGCGACGGCCACGGCGCAGGCGACAGCCGCGAATCAACCCCCACCGGCGTTCACCGACCCGGGTGAGACCAGCCGCCAGGCCGCACGCGACCTGCTCAACCGGGCACGTACCCAGCTCGCCGAAGCCGGAGACCTCGCCGCGGGAACATTGCGCGGACTTGCAGCTACGGCACCGGACACGTCTAGCTGGATCGACGATGTCGGGAACTTCGTCGCCGACGCCGGTGCTCAGATTGTCAATACCCTGGCCTCGTTCAGCAACGCGATCGTCAACCATCCCGGCGACCTGGTGGAAGCCGCCGCAGGGATCGGGCTCACCGTCATCAGCTCAGCCGGGGAAGGTCTCGGTCTCGTGCTCGACGCCACCGGTATCGGAGCCGCGGCTGGAGTTCCGCTCAACGTCGTGTCCGCGGCCGGAATCGCCACCGGTGCCGGGCTCACCGCCCATGCCATGACCAGCATGGCCATGAGCGCCGCGGGCGACGATCATGTCGAACCGGTCAAGACCAGCCGAGACGGCGGCGACAGCGGACCAACCCCGCCACGACCCGGTAAGCCGGTCGCGCGAGAAGATCTGTCGCCCGGCCAGGAGGCGAACCTCAAGCGGTACGAGAAGAAGCTCCCTGCAACCGCTGAGGAAACGAAGATCACCCAGCTCGAGGACGGGTCGATCCAGATGGAAAGCCGGGTCCCCGGACGAGTCCCCGGATCCTCGGCCACCTACACGAAGGTTGTCTCCGAGGACGGCACGACCATGGGTTACACGAAAACGACTACCCTGCCAGACGGTTCCATCGCGCACGTCAAGGACAAAATGCCGAAATGAACGACCCCACCACGCAAGCACAGCGGACAGGCGCCCTTCGTGACCTCGTGCAACGCCGCGTGCCCGTTCCCCAAGCCCTCGCAGCGCTCACCGATTTCGCCTGGGACAGCGACACAGAACTGGTCACCCTCACCCGCGCCGACGCCGTGCGGTCGCTCCGGGACCACCTGGACGGGACGCTGACCGATAGGGACCTGCAAAGCTGGGCCGACGCCCTTGAAGTACGCGACGACATCGGCCGTGAGCCCGGCTACGAGGACCAACTGACCGAGTTTCTCTTCGAAATCGCCACCCCAGAAGTGGCCGGGCCACTCACACCCGAACGGGCGACGCACTGGATCCAGACCTTCCAGGCACCCACCGCCGGCACCTGAAACAGTTCATGCGACCCGGGTTCCACGACTCGGTTGCCGGGATGGTGATGCGCCACGCCAGAAGACGCTTGACCTCATCCCCGCATCTTGGCGATGAGGTCAAGACCGCGTCCCCGGGCGATCGCTGCGGTGATGGCCAGGCAGGTGCAGATGGGCATGGCCGGAGTCATGTGGCGATACCGGCCACGAGCGGCGCGAGTCTCGCCGGCCTTGCCGTCTTCATCGGTCATCTACCTTCCCGACCGCCGGGCACAGCTCGTGAACGGAGCCGATCGCCATTCCGCCTCCAGCAGCCGCACCGCGTACCGGCCATCCGACGCCGACCCACCACCTCCCGTTCCGGGGAGCTTCCCGATCAAGTCAGCGTGGTATCAGGCTTCACCGCCCTCGCGGACTGTATCGGTCACACGTGTGTGGAGAACGTCGAGCCCGTCGCCGGGAATGGGGATCGGGCTGCCGGTGAGCGTGTACCACTCCGCGGCGTCTTCGTGCTGGATGACGACGGCAGCGGTGCCGTCGCCGCAGTCGATGGTGAGGATGGTGACATCCCCGTGATGCGGGATCAACCGACTCAAACGCAACCGGGCCGTGGCCACCCGGTACGACTGGCCATGCGCTACCAGGCCGTCTGGTCATCGCCTCGATCAACGACTGGCTGCCCCCCTCATGAAACAGGCGCTAGGCTGCCGGGCAGGGGCCGGCCGGTCTGCCTGCGCGCCGCCGCCGGCCGGAATATCGTCCTCTCGGGATCGATTGAGAACATCGGCGGTGCGCACCCGGCACCGCCGTCGGGGACCCGTCACAACCGCATCGACGCAGGAGTTCGAGTTCAGTGCCCGAAACCGCTTCCACCAGCGAGACCAACCCGTTGCTCCGGCGTACCGCGCCGGCCGACTGGACCGAGACCGACACCCGCGCCGTGGACACCGCCCGGGTACTGGCCGCGGACGCGGTCGAGCACTGCGGCAGCGGTCACCCGGGCACCGCGATGAGCCTGGCGCCGCTGGCCTACACGCTCTTCCAGCGCACGCTGCGGCACGACCCGGCGGACCCGCACTGGGCCGGGCGCGACCGGTTCGTGCTCTCGGCCGGGCACTCCAGCCTGACCCTCTACATCCAGCTGTACCTGGCCGGGTTCGGGCTCGAACTGGCCGACCTGGAGCAGCTGCGCCGCTGGGGCTCGCTGACCCCGGGCCACCCGGAGTACCGGCACACCAAGGGCGTCGAGACCACCACCGGCCCGCTCGGCCAGGGGCTGGGCAACGCCGTGGGCATGGCGATGGCCGCCCGCCGCGAGCGTGGCCTGTTCGACCCGGACGCCGCGGCCGGTGAGAGCGTGTTCGACGGGCACATCTACGTGATCGCCTCGGACGGGGACATCGAGGAGGGCGTCACCTCGGAGGCCTCCTCGATCGCCGGCCGCCAGCAGCTGGGCAACCTGGTCGTCTTCTACGACGACAACAAGATCTCGATCGAGGACGACACCACCATCGCCCTGTCGGAGGACGTGGCGAAGCGCTACGAGGCCTACGGCTGGCACGTGCAGACCGTCGAAGGCGGCGAGGACGTCGTCGCGATCGAGCAGGCCATCGCCGCGGCGAAGGCGGAGACCCAGCGGCCCTCGTTCATCGTGCTGCGCACGATCATCGGCTACCCGGCCCCGACGAAGATGAATACCGGCAAGGCGCACGGTGCCGCCCTCGGTGCCGAAGAGGTCGCGGGGGTCAAGAAGGCCCTGGGGTTCGACCCTGAGCGGAGCTTCCAGGTCGAAGCCGAGGTCATCGAGCACACCCGCAAGGCGCTGGAGCGCGGCAAGGAGTGGCGCGCCGAATGGCAGGTCCGCTTCGACGCGTGGGCAGCCGCCAACCCGGAGCGCAAGCAGCTGTTCGACCGGCTCGCCAAGCGCGAGCTGCCCGAGGGCTTCGCCGACGGCCTGCCCGCGTGGGAGCCCGACGCCAAGGGCGTCGCGACCCGCAAGGCCTCCGGCGAGGTGCTCAACGCGCTGGCCGAGCCGCTGCCCGAGCTGTGGGGCGGTTCCGCGGACCTCGCGGAGAGCAACAACACCACCATGAAGGGCGCCGACTCGTTCGGTCCGGCCGAGGCCGGCACCGCGATGTGGAACACCCACCCGTACGGGCGCACGCTGCACTTCGGCATCCGTGAGCACGCGATGGGCTCGATTCTCAACGGTATCGCCCTGCACGGCGGCACCCGCCCGTACGGCGCCACGTTCCTCACCTTCTCCGACTACATGCGCCCGCCGGTGCGGCTGGCCGCGCTGATGGGCCTGCCGGTCACCTACGTGTGGACGCACGACTCGATCGGCCTCGGCGAGGACGGCCCGACGCACCAGCCGATCGAGCACCTGGCCGCACTGCGCGCGATCCCCGGCCTCAACGTGGTCCGCCCTGCGGACGCGAACGAGACCGCGTACGCGTGGAAGGCCGTGCTGGAGGACGTGGCGCACCCGTCCGGGTTCGCGCTGACCCGGCAGAACGTGCCGGTCCTCGAAGGCACCAGCGCCGAGGGCGTGCAGAAGGGCGGCTACGTGCTGGCCGACGCCTCCACCGGCGAGCCGCAGGTCATCCTCGTGGCGACCGGTTCCGAGGTGCAGCTGGCCGTCGAAGCGCGCAAGACGCTCGAAGCCGACGGCGTGCCCACCCGCGTGGTGTCCATGCCGTGTATCGAATGGTTCGACGCGCAGGATCAGGGGTACCGCGATTCCGTACTGCCGCCGTCGGTCAAGGCGCGGGTCTCGGTCGAGGCCGGGATCGCCATGCCGTGGCAGCGGTTCACCGGTGACGCCGGAGTGAACGTTTCGATCGAGCACTACGGTGCCTCGGCCGACGCGGCCACACTGTTCCGTGAGTTCGGCTTCACCGCCGAGGCGGTCGTCGAAGCCGCCCGCCGTTCGATCGCCGGCACCAAGAACTGAACTCCTTCTCGAAGGGAATCTCATCATGACCATTGATCGGCTCGCGCAGCTCTCCGAGGCCGGCGTCTCGATCTGGCTGGACGATCTTTCGCGGGAACGCCTGAACACCGGCAACCTCGCCGCGCTCGTCCGCGACAAGCACGTCGTCGGCGTGACCACGAACCCGACCATCTTCGCGAACGCGCTGTCCGACGGCGCCGCCTACGACGCCCAGGTCAAGGAACTCGCCGACCGCGGCACGGACCTGAGCGGCGCCGTCCGGGAGCTGACCACCACCGACGTGCGCAACGCCGCGGACCTGTTCCGCGACGTCTACACCGCCACCGGCGGCGTGGACGGCCGCGTTTCGATCGAGGTGGACCCGCGGCTGGCCAAGGACACCGGCAAGACCGTGGCCGAGGCCAAGGATCTGTGGAAGACCGTCGACCGGCCGAACGTGCTGATCAAGATCCCGGCGACCGCCGAGGGCCTGCCCGCGATCACCGCGGTGCTCGCCGAGGGCATCAGCGTCAACGTCACGCTGATCTTCTCTGTCGAGCGGTACAAGGCGGTCATCGAGGCCTTCTTCGCCGGCCTGGAGCAGGCGAAGGCGAACGGTCACGATCTCAAGGGCATCCACTCGGTCGCGTCCTTCTTCGTGTCCCGTGTGGACAGTGAAGTCGACAAGCGGCTGAACGCCCTGGGCACCGGCGAGGCCAAGGCGCTGCTCGGCGAAGCGGCCATCGCGAACGCGCGGCTGGCGTACGCGGCCTTCGAGGATCTGTTCGCTTCCGACCGCTGGAAGGCGCTCGCCGAGGCCGGCGCCAACGCGCAGCGGCCGCTGTGGGCCTCCACCGGCGTGAAGGACCCGGCCTACTCCGACACGCGCTACGTCGACCAGCTCGTGGTCAAGGACGTGGTGAACACGATGCCGGAGAAGACCCTGGATGCGGTCGCCGACCACGCGGAACTCGGTTCTGCCTCAAACGCCGGCGGGCTGGCGGGCGACACCGTCACCGGCCGCGGCCAGGAGGCGCAGGCGGTGTTCGACAAGCTCAGCGCCGCCGGGATCGACGTGCCCGACGTGTTCGTCACCCTGGAGAACGAGGGTGTGGAGAAGTTCGAGAAGTCCTGGCAGGAGCTGCTCGACACGGTGACCGGCCAGCTGGACAAGGCGAAGGGCTGAACCCGAGACATGACCACAGGGGACGAGACCGGCGTCGAGATCGTCGACGCCGAACTGGCAGGCAAAGCCGCGCCGCTGGCCGACCGGCTGGCCGCGGAGGGGGCCGCCTCGAAGCTCGCCGCACAGGACGCCACGCTGTGGGGTCCGGACGCCGAGCCCGAGGCGTCGATCCGGTTGTCGTGGACGACGCTGCACAAGTCGTCGCGGCCGCTGATCGGGGAAATCGAGGCGCTGCGCGCCGAATTGCGCAGCGAAGGCGTGGACCGCGTGGTGCTCGCCGGCATGGGCGGTTCCTCGCTCGCGCCGGAGGTCATCACGGCCACCGCCGGGGTACCGCTGACCGTGCTCGACACGACCGATCCGGGCCAGGTGGCCGACGCGCTCGCGGGCGATCTCGACCGCACCGTACTGGTGGTGTCGTCGAAGTCCGGCGGCACCGTGGAAACCGACAGCCACCGGCGGATCTTCGCCAAGGCGTTCGCGGACGCGGGCATCGACGCGACCCGGCGGATCGTGGTCGTGACCGACCCCGGCTCGCCGTTCTCCGCACTGTCCGAAAAGGAGGGTTACCGCAAGACCTTCCTGGCCGACCCGCACGTGGGCGGCCGCTACTCGGCACTGACCGCGTTCGGCCTGGTGCCGGCCGGGCTCGCCGGGGCGGACATCGCGCGGCTGCTCGACCAGGCCGCGTCGGCGGCCGAAGCGCTGGCCGCGGACACCACGGACAACCCGGCGATCAAGCTCGCCGCGGCGTGGGGCGCGGCGCACGAAGCAGGCGCCGAAAAGGTGGTACTGGCCGACACCGGCTCCGGGATCAAGGGTTTCCCGGACTGGGCCGAGCAGCTGATCGCAGAGTCCACCGGCAAGCTCGGCACCGGCCTGCTGCCGGTCGCCGTCGAAGGCCTGGACGCCCCCGGTTTCGCCGACGCCGAGGCGGACGCGACCCCGGTCGCGATCGGCGTGCCGGAAGGCGCGGCGAAGATCTCGGTGACCGGCTCGCTCGGCGCGCAGTTCCTGCTGTGGGAGTTCGCCACCGCGCTGGCCGGGCGGCTGCTCGGGATCAACCCGTTCGACCAGCCGGACGTCGAAGCCGCGAAGAAGGCCGCGCGGGCTCTCCTGGATGACCCGGAGAAGCTCAAAGGCGATGAAGAACCGGCCACTGTGGACGGTGCAGTTGCGATCTTCGGCAGCGAAGGTGTTGCCACCGAAGGAAAACTCACCGACGTGCTGCGCGCGTTCTTCGGCTCGGTGACCGAGGGCGGGTATATCGCGGTGCAGGCTTACCTGGACCGGCTCGACGACGCCTCGACTTCGTTGCTGCGCAGCGAGATCGCGAAGCGGACCGGGGTACAGACCACCTTCGGCTGGGGGCCCCGGTTCCTGCACTCCACCGGGCAGTACCACAAGGGCGGCCACCAGAACGGCAGCTTCCTGCAGATCACCGGCGCGGTCGCCGAGGATCTGGACGTGCCGGACCGGCCGTACACCCTGGGCCGGCTGCAGCACGCGCAGGCGCTCGGCGACGGCCAGGTGCTGGCCGAACACGGGCGCCCGGTGCTGCGGCTGCACCTGACCGATCGGGCCGCCGGGCTGGCCGAGCTGGTCCGCGCCGTACAGGAGGTGGCCGAGTGACCTGGCGCAACCCGCTGCGGGACGAGCGGGACAAGCGGCTGCCGCGGATCGCCGGGCCGTCCAGCCTGGTGATCTTCGGGGTGACCGGCGACCTGGCCCGCAAGAAGCTGATGCCGGCCATCTACGACCTGGCCCACCGCGGGCTGCTGCCGCCCGGCTTCTCGCTGGTCGGCTTCGCCCGCCGCGACTGGGAGCACCAGGACTTCGGCGAGCTGGTGCACGATTCGGTGCGCGAGCACGCGCGGACCCCGTTCAAGGAGTCGGTGTGGAACCGGCTCGCCGAGGGCATCCGGTTCGTGCAGGGCACCTTCGACGACGACGACGCGTTCGACCGGCTCGCGCGGACCGTGCGCGAACTGGACGAGGAACGCGGCACCGGCGGCAACACCGCGTTCTACCTGTCCATCCCGCCGGGCGCGTTCCCGGTGGTCACCAAGCAGCTGGCCCGGTCCGGGCTGGCCCAGGCGGACGAGAACACCTGGCGCCGCGTGGTGATCGAGAAGCCGTTCGGGCACGATCTCAAGAGCGCCAAGGAACTCAACGGGATCGTGAACGACGTCTTCCCCGAGGAGTCGGTGTTCCGCATCGACCACTACCTCGGCAAGGAGACGGTGCAGAACATCCTCGCACTGCGCTTCGCCAACCAGCTGTTCGAGCCGTTGTGGAACGCGAACTACATCGACCACGTGCAGATCACCATGGCCGAGGACATCGGTCTCGGCGGCCGCGCGGGGTACTACGACGGGATCGGCGCCGCCCGCGACGTCATCCAGAACCACCTGCTGCAGCTGCTCGCCTTCACCGCGATGGACGAGCCGCTGTCGTTCGAGCCGAAGTCGCTGCGTGCGGAGAAGGCGAAGGTGCTGGCGGCGACCAAGCCGGTGCACCCGCTGCACGAGACCACCGCGCGCGGGCAGTACGCCGGCGGCTGGCAGGGCGGCACGAAGGTGCCCGGCCTGCTGCAGGAAGCGGGCTTCGCGAAGGACTCCACGACCGAGACCTACGCCGCGGTGACGCTGGAGGTGCAGAACCGCCGCTGGGCGGGGGTGCCGTTCTACCTGCGCACCGGCAAGCGGCTCGGCCGCCGGGTCACCGAGATCGCGGTGGTCTTCAAGCGTGCCCCGCACCTGCCCTTCGATTCGACCGCGACCGAGGAGCTGGGGCAGAACGCCCTGGTCATCCGGGTACAGCCGGACGAGGGCATCACGCTGCGGTTCGGCTCGAAGGTGCCGGGGACCACGATGGAGGTCCGCGACGTCACGATGGACTTCGGCTACGGGCACGCGTTCACCGAGTCCTCGCCGGAGGCCTACGAGCGGCTGATCCTGGACGTGCTGCTGGGCGAGCCCTCGCTGTTCCCGGTGAACGAAGAGGTCGAGCTGTCCTGGGAGATCCTGGACCCGGTGCTGAACCACTGGGCGAAGCTCGGCACCGCGCCCGAGGAGTATCCGCCGGGGAGCTGGGGTCCGAAGTCCGCGGACGAGATGCTGGAGCGTACCGGCCGGAACTGGAGGCGTCCGTGATCCACAATGGCGAAGCCGATCACGGCCGCCGACCAGGTACGGGTGTCCCGCAAGAACACTGGAGGCGTCCGTGATCATCGATCTGCCGTCGACGACCACGTCGGCGCTGAACAAGAAGCTGGTGGAGATCCGCGAGCAGGGGGGCCAGGTCGCGCTGGGCCGGGTGCTGACCCTGGTCATCGTCGCGGACGACGACGCCAAGCTCGAGGACGCCATAGAGGCCGCGAACGACGCCAGCCGCGAGCACCCGTCGCGGGTGATCGTGGTGGCCAAGGGCGCGCGCACCGCGGCTCCGCGGATAGACGGCCAGATCCGCGTGGGCGGCGACGCCGGGGCGAGCGAGGTCATCGTGCTGCGGCTGTACGGTGCGCTGGCCACGCAGGGGCAGAGCGCCGTGGTGCCGCTGCTGCTGCCGGACGCGCCGATCGTGACCTGGTGGCCGGAAGCCGGGCCGAAGGCCCCGGCGGAGGATCCGCTCGGCGAACTCGCGCAGCGGCGGATCACCGATTCGGCCGCGGAAAAGAACCCGATCCGCTCGCTCACCACCCGCGCGAAGTCCTATGTGGAGGGTGACACGGATCTGGCCTGGACCCGGCTCACGCACTGGCGGGCCCAGCTGGTCTCGGCGCTGGACCTGCCGCCGTACGAGAAGATCACCGGCGCGACCGTGACCGGTGAGGCGGATTCGCCGTCCACCGAGCTGCTGGCGGGCTGGCTGGCCGAGTACCTGAAGGCTCCGGTGCGGCGGATCAAGAGCTCCAGCGCGCAGGGCATCATCTCGGTGCAGCTGGAACGGCGCTCCGGCGCGGTCGAGCTGACCCGCCCGGACGGCCGGGTCGGCACGCTGACCCAGCCGGGCCAGCCGACCCGGCGGATCGCGCTGCAGCGGCGGAGCAACCTGGAGTGCCTGGTGGAGGAGCTGCGCCGGCTCGACCCGGACGAGATCTACGAGGCCGCCCTGCACGGCCTGCACAAGCTCGCCCCCTCCGGCACCGGCAAGCCCGCCGGGGCGAAGCCGAAATCCGCCCGCGGTGCGAAGGCTCCGGCCAAGAAGGCGGGGAAGAGCACGGAAAAGAGCGCCTCGTGAGCCGGACCGAGGTCGTCGTCTACGAGAACCCGGAGCTGCTCGCCGCGGCCGCCGCGGCCCGGCTGGTCACCCGGATCGTGGACGTGCAGGCGGCGCGGGGCTCGGCGTCGGTGGTGCTCACCGGCGGCGGCACCGGCATCGCGGTGCTGCGCGAGCTGCGGGAGTCCCACGCCCGGGACGCGATCGACTGGTCGCGCCTGGACCTGTACTGGGGCGACGAACGGTTCGTCCCGGCGGATTCCGGCGAGCGCAACGAAAAAGGCGCGCGCGAGGCACTGCTGGATCACGTGCCGCTCGCCCCGGAGCGAGTGCACGCGATGGCCCCGTCGGACGGCGAGTTCGGCGACGACGTGGACGCTGCCGCCGCCGCGTACGCGAAGGTTCTCGCCGACGCGGCCGAGGACGGCGAGCAGGTCCCGGCGTTCGACATCGTGCTGCTGGGTCTCGGCGGGGAAGGGCACACCGCGTCGGTGTTCCCGGACTCCCCCGCCGTGCACGAGACACAGGCGACGGTGGTGGCGGTGCGGGATTGCCCGAAGCCGCCGCCGACGCGGGTCTCGCTCACCCTCCCGGCCATCCGCCGGGCACGCGAGGTCTGGCTGATGACCGGCGGCGCAGCCAAGGCGGACGCCGTCGCGCAGGCGCTCGCCGGCGCGCCGGAGACACAGATCCCGGTGTCCGGAGCGCGCGGCTACCACCGCACGCTGTGGCTGCTCGACCGCGAAGCGGCCGGCAAACTCACGAAGGTCTACCAGCCGCCCGGCAGCTGACCTTCAAACGCTGTGAAGGGCACCTTCACGGACTCTGCGTCCGTGAAGGTGCCCTTCACAGCTTCTACGGCGTACGGAGCCGCGCTCAGCCGACGATGTCCAGATCGAACTCGGCATTGGTGCTGTACTCGAAATCCGCCCACACTGCGCCGGGCAGCGAATAGCGGCGGTGCGACACGACCTTCGGGTCGAAGCCGGATTCTTCCTTCGGGTTGTGACCGATGCCGGCTTTGTCGCTGCCCCAGGCATGGATGTTGCCCAGGAACACCGGGGTGGGCGCGAGGCCGTCGGGCCCGAGCCACGGCCGGATGACGATCGCCGCGGTGTCGCTGCCGGACAGCAGGAGCCGTACCGAGGTGATGTCCTTGCTCGGCGCAAGCTTCAGTCGTTCCATCAGTTCCGTCACCTTTCCTGCCGCGGCCGGCGCACCGGTGAGATGCGCGTTCGTATAGGACTCGTCGAGGTCGATGCCGTTCGCCCTGATCCCGGGCACCTGTCCGGTGCTGGAGTACTGGTGGAGGTCGTAGCGGCCCGCCGCAGGGTCGGGGCGGGCGCCGTAGCGGGCGATCCAGATGACCAGGCCCGGCACGCCCCAGGTGTCCGGGCGCAGCTTCTTCGCCAACGCGTTGTTCAGGTACACGCCCGGCCGGAAGCCCTGCCGCGCGACCTCGTTGCAGAACGCGGTGGCGAAGTCGCGCTTCCGGCCGTCCGGGATGTTGGGCAGCCGGGACGACGCGGGGTTGTCCTCAAGATCGAGCATCGGCGCACAGCCGGTCGCGCCGAGCCGGCGGACCTCGCCGAGCAGGACACCCGCCTGGGCCTCCGGGCCCGGGTTCGCCTGCACGAAGTGGTATCCGCCGACCGGGATGCCGGCCGCCCTCGACCCCGCGACTTCGGCGTCCCCGGCGCCGCCCGCCGGTCTGCCCCCGCCATCGGACAGTTTGACGTACACGTACGTCACACCATGGTTGCGGACCGCCTGCCAGTCGGTCACGTGCTGGAAGCTTCGGTAGATATCGATACCCAGCGCCATACCCGCCAGGATGACGCAGTTCACCCGCTCCCGCGATCGACGCGGTCCGGGCAAACGGACGAGCCATAGCTCGGCCGATGAGCGGATCACCACTATGTGGGACCGGCCTTAAGGTGAACGTAAGGTGGTTTGATCAACACGGAGTGAGTTCAGCGCGCACATCCTCACCCGAACAGCCTAGGCGGCGAGATTAACAGACAAGGAGTACCACTGCGGGTGAAATTCACTGCCATCACACACTTCCTCGTTAGCATCCGCACATTTGTTCCCCGCCGCGCGTCCCGATCGGGTGGCCGGTGCCTCTCATGACCAAGTCCACAAGACGAACGGGGTCGCCGAGATGAGTACAGAGGGACTCTCGATTCCAGGCATCTCGATGGGCAGCTCCGGAGCGGGAGCCGCCCGCGGGGAACGACGGTACGGCCGGTTCGGGCTGGTCACCGCGCTGCGTCGGCGTGCGCTCACGATGCTGCGCCGTCCTGCCATGACGACCGTCTTCCTCGAAGCCGCGATACTGGCGCTGGTCGTGCTCGACGTGTGGCTCGTCGTCCCGCAGCGAGCCCAGTCCTATTCGTTCTACCTGTCCGGAATCTCCTGTCTCGCGGTCCTGCTGCGCCGGCGGTTCCCGTTCCTGGCGCTGCTCATGGCGGTGCCCGGGTTCTTCGCCGGCTGGGCGCAACTGGCGTCGATGTTCACGCTCGGCATGGTGGCCGCCCGGCGGCAGCTGGCCTGGCAGACCTGGGTGGGCGCGGCGCTGGTGTTCACCTGCCGGTTCGTCAGCTGGCCGTTCAGCGAGTTCACGAAGCTGACCTGGCGCGAGCACATCCTGGACGGGATCTACGGCGTCCTCGTGGCGGGCATGCCGGTCGCGCTCGCGTTGCTGCTCGGGGCACGGCAGGAGATCGCCGCGAAGCTGGCCGAGCTGGCGAAGAGCCGCGACCGGGAGCGCCGGCTGTACGCGGACGCCATCCGCGCCGAGGAACGCGCCCGGCTGGCCCGCGAAATGCACGACGTGGTCTCGCACCAGATCACGCTGATCGCGATGCAGGCGGGAGCCCTGCAGGCACAGGCGAAGGAAGGCCCGGCGCTGGAGACCGCCCGGGTGATCCGCGGGCTGTCCCGGCGCACGCTGGAGGAACTGCGTTCCCTGGTAAGCGTGTTGCGTTCGGGTGCCGAGGAGGACGACCCGCGGCCCGGCATCGGCGAGCTGGACCACTTGATCCGCACCGCGGACGTGCCGGTGCGGCTGACCGTGGAGCAGCTGCCGGACACACTGCCGAGCCAGGTCTCCGCGGCCGCGTACCGCACCGTGCAGGAATGCCTGACCAATGTGCACAAGCACGCGCCCGGCGCGACCGCGACCATTCGCATCCAGGCGGGCAGCGGGGCGCTGGACATCGAGGTGGAGAACGAACGCGCCCGCCGCAGCGGCGAACGCCTGCCCTCCGGCGGGCACGGGCTGACCGGGCTCGCCGAACGAGCCCGGCTGCTGGGCGGCAGCTTCGAGACCTCCGGCACGGAGAACGGCGGTTTCCGTGTCCGTGCGCGGTATCCGCTGGAACTGGCCACGATCACGCCGCCGAGTACCGCGGCCCAATGACCCCGCTGTGAAGCCAGCCCGGCACCCCGCGCTTGCCCTGTACGCCGGGTAGGCGACGAGCCGGGTCCGCTAGGCCATCCGCGTGGCCGCGCTCGGGTAACGGCCTCGGCGGCAGATCCGCGCGCCGGAGCCGACTTTGCCCGGCCGGACACCGAAAGTGCCCCATCGCACCCCATGCTTCCGGGGCCGTAACGCGAAGAACCACCGCCCCGGGCCGGGGCGGTGGTTCCGCGGACTGCGGTGAAACCTCAGATCAGCTCGCGACGCAGGCGGAGCCGCTCCAGTGCCTCGGCGAGAATGGCCTCGCCGTCGGCATCGCTGCGACGCTCCTTCACGTAGGCCAGGTGCGTCTTGTACGGCTCGGTGCGCGGAGCGGCGGGTGGGCTCTGCTCGTTCTGCCCGCCGGGCAGGCCGCAACGCGGGCAGTCCCATTCCTCCGGGACCTCCGCGTCCATCGAGAACGACGGACGGGCTTCGTGCCCATTGGCACACCAATAGGACACCCGGCGCCGCGGCGCCGACTCACCCCGTTCCGATTCGCCCGAAGGACCGGCACCCACGCGGGTGCCGCGAATCGCGTTACCGCCAACCATGAATCCTCACACGTTGAAATCGGCGGCGCGCCCCCCTATAGGCACGCCGATCAACTGGCCCCTGTCCGGGACGGTCAGACCTTGAGCAGCAGGCCGATCCCCACGATGCTGATCACCCAGATCGCGACGAGCAGCAGCGTGATCCGGTCGAGGTTCTTCTCGGCCACGCTCGAACCCGCCAGGCTGGACTGCATGCCACCGCCGAACAGCGAGGACAACCCGCCGCCCCGGCCGCGGTGCAGCAGCACGGCCACCACCAGCAGCACGCTGGAGACGATCAACAGGATTTGCAGGAACAGCTTCATCTCATCCTCTGTGCTTGTCGGAGAATGCAAGGGGTACGGCCCTGAAACCGCCCGGCGGTTGCCACCGTACCCCCGGACTCGCCCACTGCTCTAGTGACGGACCGGATACACAGGTTACCCGGTAGTGGCCTCGATCAGGGCAGCGGCCCACCCGCGGCCAGCGCGCAGAGCTTGGTGAACTCCTCACCGTCCAGGCTCGCACCGCCCACCAGGGCACCGTCGATGTTCTCCGCCGCGACCAGCTCGGCGACGTTGCCGGACTTGACCGAGCCGCCGTAGAGCACCCGGACCGCGGTGGCGACCTCGTCGCCGTACTTCTCGGCCAGTGCCGCCCGCAGCGCCTTGCAGCATTCCTCGGCATCCGCCGGGGTGGCCACCTTGCCGGTGCCGATCGCCCAGACCGGTTCGTAGGCCACGACCACGGTCGCGACCTGCTCGGCCTTGAGCCCCTTGAGGCCCTCGATCAGCTGCGCGGTGGTGTGCGCGAGATGCTCGCCCGCCTCGCGGACCGCCAGCTCCTCGCCCACGCACAGGATCGGCGTGATGCCGTGCTTGAGCGCGGCCCGGACCTTCTTGTTGACCAGCTCGTCGGTCTCACCGTGGATCGCCCGCCGCTCCGAGTGACCGACGGTGACGAAGCTGCAGCCCAGCTTCGCCAGCATCGGCCCGGACACGTCACCGGTGTAGGCACCGGAATCGTGCGGCGAGACATCCTGCGCGCCGTAGCTCATGGACAGCTTGTCGCCGTCCACGAGCGTCTGCACGCTGCGGATGTCGGTGAACGGCGGCAGCACCGCCACGTCCACCTTCGCGTAGTACTTCTCCGGCAGCGCGAAGGCGATCTTCTGCACCAGCGCGATGGCCTCGAGGTGGTTGAGGTTCATCTTCCAGTTGCCGGCCACCAAGGGCTTGCGTGCCACTAGTTCTTCCCCTCCAAGGCCACGACGCCGGGCAGTTCCTTGCCTTCCAGGTACTCCAGCGAGGCGCCGCCGCCGGTGGAGATGTGCGAGAAGCCGTCCTCGGGCAGGCCCAGCTGCCGCACCGCGGCCGCCGAGTCACCGCCGCCGACCACGGTGAACGCGTCGGCGGCCACGAGTGCCTCGGCCACCGCGCGGGTGCCGCCGGCGAATGCCTCGAACTCGAACACGCCCATCGGGCCGTTCCAGAAGACGGTCGCCGCGTCGGCCAGCTTGCCCGCGAACAGCTCGCGGGAGCGCGGGCCGATGTCGAGGCCCTGCCGATCGGCCGGGATCGCGGTCGCGTCGACGACCTCGTACGGCGCGTCCGCGGCGAACTCGGTGGCGGCAAGCACGTCGACCGGCAGCACCAGTTCGACCCCGCGTTCGTCCGCCTCGGCGAGGAAGCCGCGGACCTGGTCGAGCTGGTCGGCCTGCAGCAGCGACTTGCCGACCTCGTGGCCCTGGGCCTTGAGGAAGGTGTAGGCCATGCCGCCGCCGATCAGCAGCCGGTCGACCTTGGTCAGCAGGTTCGCGATGACCCCGAGCTTGTCGGACACCTTCGCCCCGCCGAGCACGAGCGCGTACGGCCGCTTGAGGTCGTCAGTCAGCTTCTTGAGCACGTCCAGCTCGGCCAGCACGAGCCCGCCCGCGTACGCCGGCAGCACCGACGCGATCTCGTAGACCGAGGCCTGCTTGCGGTGCACCACACCGAAGCCGTCGGACACGAAGGCCCCGCCCGGCACGAGCGCGGCCAGTTCGGCGGCAAGCTCGGCACGGTCGGCCGCGTCCTTGCTGGTCTCCCGCGCGTCGAACCGCACGTTCTCCAGCAGCACGACACCGCCCACGGCCAGCGCGCCGGTGCGCGCCTTGGCCGAATCGCCGACCAGGTCGCCCGCGAGGGCGACCTCGGCGCCGAGCAGCTCGGAGAGCCGCTTCGCGACCGGAGCGAGGGTGAAGGCCGGGTCCGGCTCGCCCTTCGGGCGGCCGAGGTGCGCCGTGACGACGACCTTCGCGCCCGCCTCGGCGAGCTTCTCGATCGTCGGCAGCGCGGCCCGCACCCGGCCGTCGTCGGTGATCCGGTCTCCCTCGAGCGGGACGTTCAGGTCGCTGCGCACCAGCACGTAGCGGTCCCGGACGCCCTCGCTCAGCAGATCGTCGAGGTTCTTGACGGTCATCGGGTCAGAGCTTCGAGCCGATGAGCTTGATCAGGTCCGCGAGGCGGTTGGAGTAGCCCCACTCGTTGTCGTACCAGCCGACCACCTTGACCTGGTTGCCGATCACCTTGGTCAGCGGCGCGTCGTAGATGCAGGACGCCGGGTCGGTGACGATGTCGGCGGACACGATCGGGTCGGTGCTGTAGCGCAGGATCCCGGCCAGCGGGCCCTCGGCGGCGGCCTGGTAGGCGGCGTTGATCTCCTCCAGGGTGGCGGCCTTCTTCAGGGTCACCGTGAGGTCGGTGGCCGAGCCGGTCGGCACCGGGACGCGCAGCGCGTAGCCGTCCAGCTTGCCCAGCAGCTCCGGTAGCACCAGGCCGATCGCCTTCGCCGCGCCGGTGGAGGCGGGCACCACGTTCAGCGCGGCGGCGCGGGCACGGCGCAGGTCCTTGTGCGGGCCGTCCTGCAGGTTCTGGTCCTGGGTGTAGGCGTGGATCGTGGTCATCAGGCCCTGCTCGATGCCGAAGGCGTCGTTGAGGACCTTGGCCAGCGGGCCGAGGCAGTTGGTGGTGCAGGAGGCGTTGGAGATGATCACCTGCGAGCCGTCGTACTTGTCGTCGTTGACGCCGAGCACCACGGTGAGATCCTCGCCCTTGGCGGGCGCGGAGATGACGACCTTCTTGGCGCCGCCGGCGATGTGCGCCTTGGCCGCGTCGGCGTTGGTGAAGAAACCGGTCGACTCGACGACCACGTCCACGCCCAGCTCGCCCCACGGCAGGTTGGCCGGGTCGCGCTCGGCGAGGGCCTTGATGGTCTTGCCGTCCACGACGATGCCCTCGTCGCTGACGCTGACCTCGCCCGGGAAGCGGCCGAGGATGGAGTCGTACTTGAGCAGGTGGGCCATGGTGGCGACGTCGCCGAGGTCGTTGAACGCGACGACCTCGATGTCGTGACCGCTCGCCTGCACGGCGCGGAAGAAGTTGCGGCCGATCCGGCCGAAGCCGTTGACACCTACGCGAACGGTCACTGCTGCCACTCCTTTGGGTCTTGATCACTGCTGGTCTCACAGCCGCGATCACTGCTGTTCGTGAAGCACGGCGAAGTCGCGGGGCACCGGCCCCGGAACACCGCGGGTTTCGGCGCAACCCTAGCGCGCGGGCCTCGTCGCCCCGGACTGCCCCGACGAGACTTCCACCACTGCGCGGACACGTCAAGAATCGATTAAGAACCCAGCTCAGCCGCGTTCACCCGAAAATCGGGAGCGCGGGGCGGACCACCGGCTTGATCGGTCTTGGTGCCCGGATTCACCCGGCTTTTCCGCACCGGGGCCGCGCCTTGCCCGCGTCGGTTGACCCGTCCGGGGGGACCTTGCCTGGGGCGGGCGGGGGTCGTTGTCGTCTCCGGTGCGGGCGGCGGCGCGGTGGTGGGACGGCTCGGTGCGGCGGTTCGGTGCGGATCGTGCGTGGAGCTGCGGTGGGATGGTTCGGCGCCAGTCGTGCGCGGAGCTGGGGCGGGACGGGGCTCAGCGCCAAATCGCCCGCGAAACGACGACAGAACGACTCGACGCCAGTCACCCGCGAAACGGCGGCAGGACGGCTCAGCGCCAAATCGCCCGCTGAACGGCGGCAGGACGGCTCGGCGCCAGTCACCCGCGAAACGGCGACGGAACGACTCGACGCCAGTCACCCATGGCAATGCGGCAGGACGGCTCAGCACCAGAAGCGTGTGGAATGGCGCCCACCCACCACGCCGCCTCAGCCCCTCGCAGCACTCCCTCCACTCAGCACGCCCGGGCTGCACCGATCGCACTTCACCCGGTCGCCGGTCCGTCTCCCGGCAAGGCCAAGGCTGTGAAGGGTCCCTTCACGGACTCAGCGTCCGTGAAGGGACCCTTCACAGCCCTTCCGCTGCCGGAGTCAGGAAGCGGGCTGTTCGTGGCGTGCCCGGCGAGCGCAGTCGAAGTCACCCGGTCATCCCGCCAGTTCCTTCTCCAGCGGGGTGCGGAATTTCGGCACCACCCGCGCCTCGCCCAGCCAGTCCGCCAGCCGGGCCGCTTCCGTCGCCACGGTGGTGGTCTTCTCCGTGCCGACGTCCTCCAGCAGCCTGGTCACGATCTCCCCCGAGGGGCGCTGGGCCCAGGCGCCGACGACCCGGCCGTCGCTCCAGATCGTGGGGCCGATGTTGCCGCTGCGGTCGAACAGGACCGGGCGGTGCGGGCCCAGGTACCAGTCGCGGACGGACCAGCCCATCGCGGTCGGGTCCAGTGCGGGCAGCAGGGCCACCCACGGGTCGGGTTCGGCGACCGGGGCCAGGTCGTCGGCGAGGGCGACGGCGGGGGTTCCGTCCAGGTCCACCTCGGCTGGGGACACCGCGGACAGCGCACGCTTCGTCTGCGCCGCGGTCCAGCCCGTCCACCAGCGCAGGTCGGCGACCGGCGCCGGGCCGAACGCGTGCAGCCAGCGGCGGGCCAACTCGACCCGCGCGTCGTCCGGCGGCACGTCCGGCCAGCCCTCGGGCAGCCAGTCGGCCGAGGGTGACCAGTGGTATTGGGTGCTCAGCCACGTCCCCCGCGGGCGGCCTCGCACGATCCGGCCGTCCACGGCCAGCTGGAACAGCACCCGGCTGGTGACGTTCCCGATCGACGCATACGGTTTGCCCTTCGCCATGTGCAGCTGCTGACGCAGGCGCGGTTCATCCTCCACCAGCTGCTGCGCAGTGGCGATCCCCCTGGCACGCAAGGCTTTCTCGACGCTGTCCTCGACCTCGGCCAGCCAGCGCGGCGGATCCGCGACGTTCTCCGGATGCCCCTGGGTGCCGAGATGCTGTTCGAGGAGCCGCCGCTGCCGGGCCGCGATGTCTGTGGCGCACCCCGCCTGCACACAGGCACCGGTGTCGACCGACGTCACGAACATCGTCCGCCGCATCCCGAGCAGCCGCAGCAGAGTGCGGTCCTCGTACAGCGCACGCTCGACATCGGCCACCGACAACCCGCGTACCCGCGCCCACGCGGACAGGTACACCGACGCCGGGTCAGTGGCATGCAGCGCGACGACACCGCCGGCGGCCTCCTCGACGGTGGCCGCCGGCGCCGCGAGAAAGTGGCGCGCACCGAGCCGAGCCCGGCGCTGAGCGAGGGAGATCGTCACCCCTCGGTTCTTACCAGCAGGGTCCGACAAAAACCGCCCGCCCGAACCACCGAGCCCGAATCCTCCGCCGTTATGCCTCCCCGGGGTGCCCGGGCGAAGGGCTGTGAAGGGTCCCTTCACGGACTCAGCGTCCGTGAAGGGACCCTTCACAGCATTTCCGGCGCCGGCTCGGTGCGGCTGAACATGCGGGTCGCGGAGAGGCGCGCGACGCCGTCCGGGTCGCCGAGGTCGTCGAGGGACGTGCGGATGGTCGCGTCGACCGACAGGTACTTCTTCCCAGCGCGAAGGTCGGCGTCGTTGCGCAGGCGGACGATCAACGGGAACTCGGCGAGAGCGCCAGCGTCGAACAGGCCGGTGGTGTAGATCAGCTGTACGCCGAGCGCTTCGGCGACAGCGCGCTGCAGCTCCAGGAGGTAACCCGCGGACGCGCGGCCGATCGGGTTGTCCAGGAACAGCACCCCCGAATGCCGGTTGCGGGCCTTGCCGCGGTTGTTCGCGCGAAGCGCGGCCAGAGTGCAGTACAGGATGATCGCCGCGGTCAGCTGCTGGCCGCCCGAGAACACGTCCCGGATCTCGGACACGCGCTGTCGTTCCGTACGCAGCACCGAGTCCGGCTTGAGCATGTCGACGCGGAATCCCTTGGGAGCGGCCACCATCACGCCGCGAAGCACGAGCGACAGCCCGTCGCGCTTCACGTCACGGCCGTCGGCGGTCTTGCCCGCAGCCGCTTCGTCGACGACCTCGCCCAGCTTCTCGGCCAGAGCGTGGTCTTCGAGTTCGGTGAAGCGGATGCGCAGGAACTCCTGACCGGACCAGTCACCGAGGCCGTCCGGCAGCCGGGACACGCGTTGCGCCGAACGCAGCGTACGCAACGCGCCTTCGACCATGCCCTGCAGTCGAGTGATGATGCCGCTACGGTGCCGGTCGATCTGCGCGAGGTCGTCGGTGAGCGTACGCAGCCGCGGGCGCAGTGCCTCTGCCCACTCGGCGGCGTGCGCGGGCAGCTGATCCCGCTTCACAGAGACGACCTGCTGCCGTACCGGCGTACTCAGCTTTTCAAACCGCTTTTCGGTCGCGTACTGCGCAAGCTGGTCGGCAGCCGACCGTACGCGCTTGTCCCCCGCGTCGGCAGCGGCTTGTGCTTCGTTCAGCACGGCGTTGAGCCGGGTGTGCTTCGCACGGGCTGCTTCCACGTCGCCTTCGTACGCCGCGACGGGCTCGTCGGGCCGCAGGTGTGCCAACGACTCGGCGAGCAGACCGAAGCCGGATGCTGAAGCCTTCGCCGAGTCGAGCGTCGCTTCGGCTGCCGCGCGACGTTCCTGAAGCTCCTCCCACTGCCGGGCGGCGGCGGACACCTCCAGCGAAGCGGCGTCGATCAGCTCCAGGCCGTGCTCGATGTCGCGCGGCCGCTCCGCGGAACCCGCGGCGTTCGCGTTCAACGGCAACGCATCCAGCTCGGCCCGGCGCGTGGAAACCTGGCCGATCACCTCGGTGCGTTCATCCTCCAGAGCGTCGACCACACGCCGGGCGCGAGCCAGCGCCGCCGCACGCGCTGATGCGTCCGAGCCGTCCGGCGTCTCCAGCAGCTCCGCGGCGCGCTGTCGCACCTGCTCATCCAACGCCTCCAAGGCGGACGACGCAGCCGCATCGGCGGACTCCGCCTGCTCCAGTTCCGCGCGCAGGTCACTGCCGACCTCTACCTTCGCGTACGCCTCCGACGCAGCGGCGAAGGTGCGTCGCAGCGCATCGACGGGTTCGGCCGGCACGTCAGCGTCTTCGGACAACTCGGCAGCGCCGGGTACTTCGGCCAGCTCGGCACGGGCCGTCGTGGCAGTGCGACGGTGACCATCCGCCGTACGCTGCTCCTCCCCCGCCTGTTCGCGCAACCGCGCCGCGCGCGTCGCTGCCTCCGAAGCAGTCGTCTCAGCGCGCTCCGCGACTTCAGTGGCCCGCTCGACCTCTTCGGTCCACTCCGCAACGCGCGCGGCTCGCGTCGCCAGCTCTCCGAGCTTGCGCGCCTTCTCCTCGGCTTCGGCGGAGATTGCGCGCAACGCGGGCACCTTCTCCCGCAACGAAGCCGCCTTGTCGCTCAGCCGCGTGAACTCCGCTTCGGCCTGCACGAGCGCCGTCTGCGCAGTCTCGCGCGCCGCGCGGGCGCTCTCGGCCTGCTCCGCGAGCGTCGCGATCGCGCCCGCCGGGTAGTCCTCACGCCACGTGGTGAGCTTCCACGTCAGTGCGCCGTCTGCGGACAACGCTTCGGACAGCTGCTCAAGCCGACGTTGCCGCTCGGCGTGTCGCTGTGCAACGGCTTCGCGCTCGGTATCCGCGGCTTCTTCGTCGTACATCGCCGGGTTCGGCGGTACGAGGAACTCGACACCTGCCGCCGCGGGCAGACCCGCGGACTGGAACGCCTCCGTGGTGCCGACAGCGATCACCGCGCTGGGCAGCAACCGCCCCGCCGACAGCACTTCACGCGCTCGCGGGATCTGCGCACTGTCGTTCAGCAGCACCCCGGCGACCAGCTGCGGCATCCGCGCCAGCACCTCATCCCGCCGCACCGAGTCCAGTTTGGACAGATACCGCCAGCCGGACCACGCGGTGATCCCCGCCTGTTCCAGCGCATCCAGCGCGGCCTGCACGTCCTCCGGCGGCGGCAGCAGCCCGCCCGAACCGAGCGCGGCCAGCGCCCGCTCGTCCGTGGACTCCTCCATCCGCAGCGCGGTCTGCTCCTTCTCCACCGCCGCGCTCGCGTCGCGCAACCGCTGCAGCAGCACCGGAAGGTCGCTCTCCAGGTGCACGTCGTCCGCGCCGAGCAGCTCCATCAGCCGTGGTTCGGCGGCGAGCGCATCCGTACGGCGGTGCGCCCGTTCCAGGTCCTCGGCCGCGCGGGCCAGACGGTCCTGAGTGGACCCGGCGAGCTGATGCGCCTCGTTCACCGACCGTTGCGCCGCCTGCAGATCCTCGCCGACCCGGTCGAGTTCCTGTTCCCGCCGCACAGATTCGGCAGCCGCGGTCTCCGCCTCCGTACGCGCGGACCGCGACGCCTCGGCGACATCCGCACCCGCAGCCAGCAGCCCGATGCGTACAGAGGTGGAGATTTCCTCACGCAGCTCCGCAATCCGCGCGGACAGGCCACGCGCTTCCGCGCGCCGCCCGGCGGACAGGTTCGCCGCTTCGTCCCGCTCAGCCTGCGCCTTCTCCGCTTCGGCACGCAACGCGTCCGCGTGCGCCTCCGCCCTGTCGCCCTGCCGCTGCGCGTCGCGCGCCAACCCGAACAGACCGCGCGCGAGCGCAGTCGCCGCGGCATCCCGTGCGGCGAGCGCCGGCTTCGCCTTCTCCTCACGGTTGCCGACGAGCTGACGGAGATCCTTCGCCTTGCGCGCGGAGTTCAGCCGGTTCAGCACCGTCGCGGTCTCGCGCCACGCCTCCGCCTGCGTCTTCGCCTCGGCCAGCTCGCCGTCCACGCGCTCACGCTCGATCTGCGCTTCCTCCAGCCGCAGCACCCCGACGAGACGACGCAGCTCGGTGACACCCGCGGTGAGCCGCCGGTGATCGCCCTCGGCGAGCTTCTCCGCGGTCTTCACCTCCTCGACGTGCTCCGCCAAACCGGACAGGCGCGCGTTCTCCACCTCGTCCCGTGCGTGGATCCGACCGGACAGCTCGGCCAGGTCCGCCCGCGCCGACTCGGCGATCCGGCGGGAAGCGGCCGCCACTCCCTCCTCTTCGGACAGCGGTCCGAGCAGCTCCAGCGCGCCCTCGACGAACTCCTTCTCCGCGATCAGATCGCCGCGCTGCGCAAGGTTGTTCTTGTATGTCGACACGACCTCGGCGAGGTCTTTCGGCTCGTCTTCGGACACCACTGCGCGCAGCAGGAACTCGACGAACGCTTCGTCGGTCGAGAACGCGAAAGCGTCCGCTGCCTCGCCTTCGCCGGCGTTCATCGCACGCTGGTAGCGGAACAGCTCGGTGTCGAGCCCGAGCTGGTCGAGCCGTCCGGTCCATTCGTGCTGACGGCGCGTCCAGAACAGCTCCAGTTCCGGCTCGGCCATCGCGGCACCGGCGATCCGGTCGTGGAACCCGGACACCGTGAGCAGCCGGCCCTCCTCGGTCAGCGGCAGCGTTTCCAGGCCCAGCTTGGCGGTCGGGCGGAAGCAGTACCAGGAGTCGACGAGGTTCTCCGCGTCCGCCGAGGTGACGTGCCCGCGCCATTCGGAGACCTTGCCGGTGATCACCCGTGCCCCGGTCTCCACGTGCAGCCACTCCAGCACCACGTGCGCGACGTCCTTGGCCGCCACGAACTTCTCCAGCACCTTCGTGCTCGTGGTGCCCACCACCTGGCGGCGGCCGGGCAGCATCACCGAGAAGATCAGCTTGATCAGCACCGACTTGCCGCCACCGTTCTCCAGGAACAGCACGCTCGCCGGCGACGGACGGCGTACCGCACCGCCGGTGTGCACGCCGGCGGAAAACAGCGCGTCCTGCTGCGGCGCGGTGATCGTGGCGCCGACCCCGCTGAAGTCCAGCACCACGTCCTGATAGCGGGCGCCCGCAGGCCCGACAGAGTGCAGGCGGACCCGCGAAAGCTCGTACATCCTCTTCAGTCCCCCTCTTACTGCAATATGTCCGAAGCGGTCGCGCGCAATGTGCCCCCGGCGCCCGCGACCGTCACGACGTCGAGCGCGAGCAGATCGTCGAACGCCGCGTCGGCGGCCAGCTCGCGCACCTGGACCTGATACCGCGGTGTGGTGCGGTAAGTGCCGCCCTGCTCGTCACTCACCTGTACCAGGAACCCTTGATCGGCAAGGAAGCGCAATGCGCGCGCCACCATGCCACGGGTGGTGTCCGCGGCCATCCGGCCGTCCTTTGTGGCCGCAGCGGCCGGGCGACGGGCGTACGCACGCCATGCCTGCTCCAGCTCTGGCGCGTCCGCCAAAGGGTCGTTGTTCGCTTCGGCATCGTGCGCACGCTCGTCGAGCACGCGCGCGGCTTCGCGCACCATCGCGTCGACCTGCTCCACGCTGACCCGGCCGATGTAGGTGTCATTGGCCAAGTCGTCCGGACGTGGATACCCGAGCGCCGCGGCGGCCAGATGAATCAGGCCGTGCAGCACCTTCTCGGTCTCACGCCGTTCACGGATCTTCGACTGCCGCGCATAGCTGTCCATCTTGATCTCGAAGACGGACTCGTCGGTGGCCGCCAGCACACACCCGGCCTGATGCGTCACTTCGAGCACCATGAGCCCCAGCCCGGCCGCCACAGCGTGCGTCAGCGCTTTGAACGCGTTGTCCTCGCCATAACGGCGCACCAGCTCGCCGTACACGACGTCGCGGGCAGGCAGCTGCTTCGGACGCATGCCGAACGCAACGAGTCGCGCGGCGGCTTCGGCGTCGACGCTCGTGTGCATCACGGCCATCAGGCGACCTCCTCGGTTTCGTCGTCCGCACGGTCGACTTGAGCGGTGTACAGCAGCAGATCGGCGCCACCGAAGTCCGGATCGTCCAGCACAGCGCCGTCGTCGACCGCGAGCAGCACGTGGCGCTCCCCCTGCCGGCGCGCGGCACCGACCTCGGGACTGTAGGCGTGCAACGCACGCAGCGCGACCAGAGACGGCAACCCGGGTTGCCCGCTGCGCCGTGCGTCCTCCAGCAGACCGGACAGGCGGCGCGGCACGTCCGGCAGGTCCAGCAGCTCGTCGGCCTGCCGCCACACGTCGTCACCGAAGCGGTCGTTCACCTCCGCGGGCACCAGCTCCGGCTCGGGAACCTCACCGATCAGCTGATCCCGCTCCGGCGCCGGCCGCAGCAACAACGAGACCAGCGACGACAGCGACGGCACCACAGGCGGGACGATCCCGGCGACGGCATGGAAGAAGTGCTCCGCAGGCGCGACCGCATCGGCGAGTGGCAGATCCAACGTGGGCATCAGCAGTTGGCCGAACAAGTCGAGCGTCGCGCGTTGTGGTGGCCCGGAAAACTGCTGACGGTCCTGTTCGGCGCGGAACACCGCCCCGGCGTCGGCGAGCCGCGACTGCAGACGGGTGTGCCGGCGGATGCAGTCCGCGACGATGTCGACCAGCTCGGCCGCGCGGCGCTTGTGATCCGGATCCTCGGACTCGTCGCGGGCGGTGGTGATGTTCTTCAGGATGGCGTTCTCCGCACGGAACCGGGACTCGATGTGGCCGAGCGCCGACTCGATCAGGTCCGGCACCTCACGCTCCCAATCGACCGCGCGTACGTCGCGACGGGTGGCATCGAGCTTGGCACGCAACGTCTCCCCGTACTGCACGGTGCGGTAGCGCGCCTGCTCGGCCGCCAGCTTCGCGTCCGCCAGACGGCCACGGTTGATCAGGTTCTCCAGCTTCACCTCGGCCGCGATCTGCGCCGACTCGACATCCGTGTCCAGGGCGCCGACGAGCACGTTGATCGCCTCGTCGGTGGCCCGCAGATACACCTCGCCGTCCGGGGCGGCCAGCTCGACCAGCAGCTTGAAGTCGAACTGCCGGCGCTGGTAGCCGCCGGGACCCAGCGACCCGTAGACCCGCCGGAAGCCGCGGTCGGTGGTGCCCACGTTGATCAGGTTGTCCAGCACCCACTTGGCCACCCGTACGTGCTCCTCGGGCATCCGCGAGGGAGCCTGCACAGCGATGAACGGCAGCAGCCGATCGATCACCTCGTCGTGCCCGGCGCCGGTGTCGAAGTCCATCGCGATGGTGACCTGGTCGATCGTGTGCAGCGCGATCTCGGCCATCTGGTAGATCGTCGCGTCCGCCCAGTCGAGCTTGGGCTTGCGCGTGTCCAGGTCGTGCAGCGGCGCGGTGCAGGCGAGCGCCTTCAACCGGCGGGTCAGCCCCTCGTCGGCCAGGCCCGCGGCGGTCATCTCGTCTTCTCGCACAGCAGGCCAGGCTAGTCGGCCACGCTGCGCGCACGCTCGGGTGAGCCTCTAAGGTCGACCACATGCGTGAAATGAGCCGCGAGCAGTGGTGGGCGTTCGCGAGCAGCGGTACCCGGACCGGCATGCTGGGCCTGGTACGCGCGAACGGCGCGCCGATCGTCACCCCGATCTGGTTCCTGCTCAACGAGACGCCCGACGGCGACGAGCTGATCTTCACCACCGGCACGGACACCCTCAAGGGCAAGGTACTGCGCCGTGACCCGCGCCTGTGCCTCGCCGTCGACGACCAGCGGCCTCCGTACTCCTACGTGCAGTTCACCGCCGAGGCGCAGCTGCACCACAATCTCGACGATGTCCTGACTTGGGCGACCCGGCTCGGCGCACGCTACATGGGCGAGGAGAACGCGGAGGCCTTCGGCAAGCGCAACGCGGTGCCGGAGGAATCCCTCGTCCGGGCGAAGATCACGAAGGTGATCGCCCGGACGGGCATCGCCGGGTAGGGCGCCGGGTCAGCCGCCCACGGAGGGGCGGCTGACCGCGGAAAGCGGGGTGATCGGCTCGCCACCGAGCGACCAGGCCACTGGGGGTCACCCGATCTCGTCGTCGGCGACCACGGCGCAGTCATCCACTACCGGACCGGCCCTGAGTTCCGGCCACCACGCCCGGATCAGCCCTCTTCGTCGAGCATCTCCGGGGTCACCGCGGATTCCGTGTCCGGGATGTTCAGCTCCTTCGCCCGCTTGTCCGCCATCGCGAGCAGGCGGCGGATCCGGCCGGCGACCGCGTCCTTCGTCATCTGCGGATCGGACAGCTGGCCCAGTTCCTCCAGGGACGCCTGGCGGTTGGACAGCCGGAGCCGCCCCGCGGCCAGCAGGTGATCCGGGGCGGTGTCGCCGAGGATCTCCAGCGCCCGTTCGACCCGGGCGGCGGCGGCCACCGCGGCCCGCGCGGAGCGGCGGAGGTTGGCGTCGTCGAAGTTGGCCAGGCGGTTGGCGGTGGCGCGGACCTCGCGGCGCATCCGCCGTTCCTCCCACTGCAGCACGCTCGTGTGCGCGCCGAGGCGGGTCAGCAGGGCGCCGATCGCGTCGCCGTCGCGGACCACCACCCGGTCCGCGCCGCGGACCTCCCGGGACTTCGCCTGGATGCCCATCCGCCGGGCCGCGCCGACCAGCGCCAGCGCCGCCTCCGGGCCCGGACAGGTCACCTCCAGCGAGGAGGACCGGCCCGGCTCGGTGAGCGAGCCGTGCGCGAGGAACGCGCCCCGCCAGGCCGCCTCCGCGTCGGCCACCCCGCCGGACACCACCGCCGCGGGCAGCCCGCGCACCGGGCGGCCACGCTGGTCGATCAGGCCCGTCTGCCGGGCCAGCCCCTCGCCGTCCTTCACCACACGCACGACGTACCGCGTCCCCTTGCGCAGCCCGCCGCTCGCGGTGATCACGTGCACGTCCGAATGGTGCCCGTACAGCTCGTGGATCTCCTTGCGCAGCCGCCGGGCCACCGACCCGGTGTCCAGCTCCGCCTCCACCACCACCCGGCCGGCCACGATGTGCAGCCCACCGGCGAAGCGCAGCATCGAAGCGACCTCCGCCCGGCGTGGCCCCATCTTCGTGATCTCCAGCCGGCTCAGTTCGTCCTTCACCGCGGCGGTCATCGCCATCTGCTGCCCCTCCTGCCTTCCGCTGCGCGCCCGCCGTCAGCCACGATGCTCCCCGATCGCCTGCCGCACGCACCCGGCGAGCGCATCTGGATCATGCCGTCCCGCCACGATCGGGTCGGCCACCGCCCCCAGCAGTGCCCGCGCCCCCAGCCGCCCGGCCGCGCGATGCAGTCCGGCCGGGTCGGGCACCGAATCGCGGTCCGCGATCACCGCGTCCACCCGCAGCGCGGGCGCGTGCTCGAAGAGTACGTCGAGATGCCGCTCCGCGGAGAAGCCGGCGGTTTCCCCCGGCTGGGGGATCAGATTGAGCACCACGACCTTCGCCGCCGAGGTGCGCACGAGCGCGTCGTGCAGATCCGGCACCAGCAGATGCGGCAGCACGCTGGTGAACCACGACCCGGGGCCGAGGAACACCACGTCCGCGCCGAGCACCGCGTCGATCGCCTGCGGGCAGCCGGCCGGCGGACGGTCCGCGCCGGCGGGCGGGTGCAGGCTGATCCGCCGCACCTGGCCCGGGGTGCTGGCCACCGCGACCTGGCCGCGGATCCGCCGGACCGCCGCCGGATCCCGGCTGTCCAGACCGGTCACCTCGGCCTCGATCTCCAGCGGTTCCGGCGACATCGGCAGCACCCGGCCGGAGATGCCGATCAGCCGGGCCGCCTCGTCGAGCGCGGCCACCGGATCGCCGAGCACCTCGAACAGCCCGGCCAGCAGCAGATTGCCCACCGCGTGCCCGGCGAGCGCGCCGTCCCCGCCGAAGCGGTGCTGGAACACCTCCGCCCACAGCCGCCCGCCGTCCTCGGCGGCGAACGCGGCGAACGCCTGCCGCAGGTCACCCGGCGGTACCAGGCCCAGTTCGCGGCGCAGCCGCCCGGACGAACCCCCGTCGTCGGCGACCGTGACCACCGCGGTGACCTCGCGGGTCACCCGGCGCAGCGCGGTCAGCGTCGCGTGCAGCCCGTGGCCTCCGCCGAGTGCCACCGCGCGCACCTCACTCACGGCCAAGGTCGCGGTGCACCACCTTCACGGCCATTCCGTCCTCCTTGGACAGTCGCTGGGCGAGCTCCTCGGAGATCGCCACGCTGCGGTGCTTCCCGCCGGTGCACCCGACCGCCAGCGTCAGGTACCGCTTGCCCTCGCGCTTGTAGCCGGCGCCGATCAGCCGCAGCAGCTGGTGGTAGCGGTCCAGGAACTCCTCGGCGCCCTCCTGGGTGAGCACGTAGTTGCGCACCTCGGTGTCCAGCCCGGTGTGCTCGCGCAGCTCCGGGATCCAGAACGGATTGGGCAGGAACCGCACGTCCATCACCAGGTCGGAGTCCATCGGCAGGCCGTACTTGTAGCCGAAGGACAATACCGTGACGCGGGTCTGCGTGCTCGCCTCGGAGCCGAACGCGTCCTCGATCTTCGCCCGCAGGTCGTGCACCGACAGCGCGGACGTGTCGAGCACCAGGTCCGCCTCCTCGCGCAGCGGGGAGAGCAGCCGGCGCTCCGCGGTGATGCCGTCCGCGAGCCGCCCGTCACCCTGCATCGGGTGGCTGCGCCGGACCGCCTCGAACCGGCGCACCAGCACCGCGTCCGTGGCCTCCAGGAACAGCACCCGCGGCTTGTAGCCGCGCGCGTCCAGATCCTTGATCACCGAGGCGAGATCGTCGGTGAAGGCCCGCGACCGCACGTCCATCACCACGGCCACCTTGGTGATCGCGCCGCGCGCTTGCGCGCCCAGCTCGACCATGGTGGCGATCAGCTCCGGCGGCAGGTTGTCCACGACGAACCAGCCCAGATCCTCCAGGCACTTCGCCGCGGTCGACCGCCCCGCCCCGGACAGGCCGGAGACGACGGCGACCTCCATCCCGGAATTCCGGTTGCCCTCTTGCGCACTCACGATGGTTCCTTCCCCATTCACGGCCCCTGCTCCCCCGCGGCGGCCCCGGACTCCCCGGTCAGGGCCGCCACGACGGCTTCCGCGGTGCGCCTGCCGAAGCCGGGCACCGCCTCGATCTCCTCCACCCGGGCCTGCTTGACCTTCTTCACCGAGCCGAAATGCTTGATCAGCGCGGTGCGCCGAGCCTGCCCCAGTCCGGGCACACTGTCCAATTCGGACGTCTGCATGCGCTTCGCGCGCTTCTCGCGGTGGTAGCGGATGGCGAACCGGTGCGCCTCGTCGCGCAGCCGCTGCAACAGGTACAGCGCGTCGGAGGTGCGCGGCAGGATCACCGGGTCAGGATCACCCGGCAGCCACACCTCTTCCAGCCGCTTGGCCAGCCCGGCCACGGCGATGTCGGTGATGCCCAGCTCCGCCAGCACGTCCGCGGCCGCGGTGGCCTGCGGACCCGCGCCGTCCACCACGAGCAGGTTGGGCGGGTAGGCGAACTTGCGCGGCCGCCCGGTCTCCGGATCGATCCCGGCGCGCACCGGCTCGGCCGCCTCGCCCGCCTCGTCTCCGGACTCCGGCTCCGCCGCGGTTTCCTTGAGGTAGCGGTGAAAACGCCGCCGCACGACCTCGGCGATGGACGCGACGTCACCCTCGGCCGCGGCCTCGCGCAGCGCGAACTTGCGGTACTCGGACTTGCGCGGCAGGCCGTCCTCGAACACCACCAGCGAGGCCACCACGTCGCTGCCCTGGATGTGGCTGATGTCGATGCACTCGATGCGCAGCGGCGCGCTGTCCAGCGCGAGGAAGTCCTGCAGCTCCTGCAACGCCGCCGAACGCGCGGTGAGATCGCCCGCGCGGCGCAGCTTGTGCTGGGTGAACGCCTCCGCGGCGTTGCGCTGCACGGTCTCCGCGAGCGCCTTCTTGTCCCCACGCTGCGCCACCCGCAGCCGGACCCGCGATCCGCGCAGGCCACTCAGCCATTCGGCGACGGCCTCGGCGTCCGCGGGCAGCTCCGGCACCAGCACCTCGCGCGGCACCACCGGACCGGCGTCCGGCTCGTCCCGGCCCGCGCGGTCGGACTCCTCGCCGTAGAACTGGGTGAGGAAGTGGTCGACCAGCGCCGGCACGTCCATCTCCTCGGCCTTGTCGATCACCCACCCGCGCTGCCCGCGTACGCGGCCGCCGCGGACGTGGAAGACCTGTACGGCGGCCTCCAGGTCGTCGTGCGCGAAGGCGACCACATCGGCGTCCGTACCGTCGCCGAACACCACGGCCTGCTTCTCCATCGCCCGGCGCAGCGCGCCCAGATCGTCCCGCAGCCGCGCGGCGCGCTCGAACTCCAGATCCTGGGACGCCTCGGCCATCTCGCGCTCCAGCCGCTTCATCATCGCCTCGGTACGGCCGGCGAGGAAGTCGCAGAAGTCCTCGACGATCGCGCGGTGCTCGGCCGCGGACACCCGGCCCACGCACGGCGCCGAGCACTTCTCGATGTAGCCGAGCAGGCAGGGCCGGCCGATCTGGCCGTGCCTGCGGAACACCCCGGCCGAGCAGGTGCGCGCCGGGAACACCCGCAGCAGCAGGTCGAGCGTCTCGCGGATGGCCCAGGCATGCGAGTACGGGCCGAAGTAGCGCACGCCCTTCTTGCGCGCGCCGCGGTAGACGTGCAGCCGCGGGAACTCCTCGCCGAGGGTCACCGCGAGCACCGGGTAGCTCTTGTCGTCGCGGTAGCGGACGTTGAACCGCGGGTCGAACTCCTTGATCCAGTTGTACTCGAGCTGGAGCGCTTCGACTTCGGTGGTGACCACGGTCCACTCGACGCTCGCCGCGGTGGTGACCATCTGCCGGGTACGCGGGTGCAGCCCGGACAGGTCGGCGAAGTACGAGTTCAACCGGCTGCGCAGGCTCTTCGCCTTGCCGACGTAGACGACCCGCTTCCCGGCGTCACGGAACTTGTACACGCCGGGAGCGTCCGGGATGCTCCCCGGTTTCGGTCGGTAGGTGGTCGGATCAGCCACCTCACCACCCTATGTTCCGGCCCCGACAGTTTGCCGCCCGCCTCCCACCCAAGGCTGTGAAGGGACCCTTCACAGCCTCAGCGTCCGTGAAGGGTCCCTTCACGGACTGCGCGACCCGACGGAAGTCGGATATCGCGGGCAAAAGCGACGTTCGTCGGTTCCCGGCCGGGTGAGGCGCTGCCTACCGTCCGTTCAGCCGAACGCAGATTCGGCATTCCTCCCATTCGGTCCCCCCTGGGAAAGGATCCCGCTTTGAGAAAGATCCGGGTTTTCGGCGCGGTCACCGCGGCCGCCGTGGCCTGCACGCTGGCCGGCGGCACCGCGAGCGTCGCGCAGACCAACATCATCGGTGGCAGCACCGCGCCTTCGGTCAGCTGGGGCGCACAGGTCTACGTCAACACTCCCGACCGCGACTTCCAGGGCTTCAACTGCTCGGGCACGGTCGTCGCCGCGGACTGGGTGCTGACGGCTCTGCACTGCCTCGACGAGGACGGCAGCGGCATGTTCGTGCGCGTCGGCTCGAACGCGCTCTTGGGCGGCACGAAGATCGCCGTGGACCGCAAGGAGTCCGCGCCCAGCGGCGACATCGCGTTGCTGCACCTCGCGCAGCCGACGGACGCGACACCGATCAAGCTCGGCGACGCCGACCCGGCCAACGGCAGCACCGACCAGCTCTACGGCTGGGGCCGCACCACCCCGACCGGCCCGCCAGCGTCCGAGCTGAAGGTCGCGAACGTCAAGGTCAGCGGCCGGTCGACGGACGCGTACGGCGGCCGCGCGATTCAGAGCCGTGGCGTGGACGGCGCGGCATGGAAGGGTGACTCGGGCGGTCCCGAGCTGTCTGGTGGCGTACAGGTCGGCGTGGCGTCGACTGTGCAGAACCAGAGCGGCACGAACACCCACGGCACCAACAACTACGCGAGCGTCGCGAACAGCCGCTCGTGGATCAAGAGCACCGCGGGCGTGTGATCACCGCGGCCGGGCGTCCCCGCGCCAGCTCCAGTGGAGCACAGCGTGTGGGATGCTCGGCCGCATGCGCGTCGCAACGTGGAATGTGAACTCGATCGTGCCCCGGCTGCCCCGGGTGCTCGACTGGCTGGAGCACACCGCGCCAGACGTGCTGTGTCTGCAGGAGCTGAAAAACACCACCGAAGCGTTTCCTGTCGAACCGGTGCGCGCGCTGGGGTACGAGGTTGCCGCGTACGGGCTCGGTCGGTGGAACGGCGTGGCGATCGTGTCGAAGGTGGGGCTCGAAGACGTCGTACGCGGGTTACCCGGCGAACCGCAGTTCGACGGTGAGTCCCAAGCCCGCGCGGTGGGCGCGACGTGTGGCGGCGTACGGGTGTGGTCGGTGTACGTGCCGAACGGTCGTGAGCCGGAAAATCCGCACTACGCCTACAAGCTGGAGTGGCTGTCGGCGTTGCACGGTCTCGTCGGTACTGAGCTGTCGACGGAACGGCCGTTCGCCGTACTGGGCGATTTCAACGTCGCACCGGATGACGCCGACGTGTGGGACATCGAAGCGTTCGCCGGCTCGACGCACGTGACCGAGCCGGAACGCGCGGCGCTGGCCGCGTTACGCGAAGCGGGGCTGTCGGACGTCTTCCCTCGGCCGCTCAAGTACGACCACCCGTTCACCTACTGGGACTACCGCGCGGGGAACTTCCCCAACAACCGGGGAATGCGCATCGATCTGGTGTACGCGAATAGCATTTTCACCGGCGCCGTACGCGACGCGTACGTGGATCGGGAAGCCCGCAAGGGGAAGGGCCCTTCCGATCACGCACCGATCGTCGTGGACCTGTCGTTCTGAGCGACCGACGCGTCAGGAACCTGTCGCCGCGCGGTGCAGACGGCGCAACGCGCGCACCGCGAGCACCGCACGTTCACGGTCCACCGCCTGGATGGCCATCACCGAGAAGTACTCGTCCTCGGGCAGCTCCAGGCGCGCCCACGAGGCGCCGTCGGGGAAACTGACCGACAGCACCTCGTCCCACGCGAAGCGCCGCTTCGCCAGTACGTTGCGTACCTCGATGCCCGTGGCGTCCGCGCGAACGCGAGCCATCGCGAAGAGCATGGTGCCGAACGACAGCAGTACGCCGATGCCGATCATCGCCACCTGATCGGACGCCTCGAACACCACGCCGGTGTGCGAACTGCGCAGCAGCACGGCCACCACGACGAACGCGGTGAGCAACAGGAACGCCAGAGTGCTGCACATGATCAGCGCACGACGCGGGCGGACCACCAGGGTGCTCATCTCGGTTTCGGTCACCGTTGTGCTCACACGAATCCTCGCTCGGTCCACGGCTGCCTCAGCCCGCGCAGCACGTGCGCGGTGTCGAGGGCGGCCACGGTCGCCTCGTATCCCTTGTCCTCCACCGAGCCGGGCAGACCCGAGCGGTCCAGCGCCTGCTGTTCGGTGTCGCAGGTGAGCACACCGTTGCCGACCGGAGTGCCTTCGTCGAGCGCAACCCGCGTGAGCCCGGCCGTCACCGCGTCGCAAACGTACTCGAAGTGGGGCGTGCCCCCGCGGATCACCACGCCCAGGGCGACGACCGCGTCGTGGTTGCGGGCCAGCGCCTGCGCCGTGACGGGCAGCTCCACCGCGCCCGCGACGCGGACCACCGTGGGCTCTTCTTCCAGCTGCGCTTCCTTCGCCGCGGCGAGCGCACGCTCCAGCAACGCGTCGGCGATCTTCGCGTGCCAGCGGGTGGTCACCACGGCCAGCCGCAACGCCTTGCAGTCGCTCAGGTCGAGCGCGGTCTCCGGCCGCCCCTCGCCGCTCATCGCTCGTTCCCCTCTTCGGCTCCCGGCCTCGTCGCGCCGACCTGGTCGTAGTGCTCCAGCTGTGCGAGGTCGTGCCCCATCCGGTCCCGCTTGGTGCGCAGGTACCGCAGGTTCTCCGGGTTGGGCGAGATCGGCAGCGGCACGCGTCCGCTGACCCGCAGCCCGTAGCCCTCCAGGCCGACCCGCTTCGCCGGGTTGTTCGTCAGCAGCCGCATCGAACGCACGCCCAGATCGCAGAGGATCTGCGCGCCGGTGCCGTAGTCGCGCGCGTCCGCGGGCACGCCGAGGGCGAGGTTCGCGTCCACGGTGTCCGCGCCGTCGTCCTGAAGCTGGTACGCCTGCAGCTTGTGCAGCAGGCCGATGCCACGGCCCTCGTGCCCGCGGATGTACAGCACGACACCGCGCCCCTCCTCCGCCACTGCCTGCAGCGCCGCCTCCAACTGCGGGCCGCAGTCGCAGCGAAGCGAGCCGAACACGTCGCCGGTCAGGCATTCCGAGTGCACGCGTACGAGGATGTCCTCGCCGTCGCCGACTTCGCCGTACACGAACGCGACGTGCTCGATACCGTCGAGCAGGCTGTCGTAGCCGACCGCGCGGAACGTGCCCGCCGCCAGCGGGATCCGCGCCTCCGCGACCCGCTCCACCTGCTTCTCGGTGCGCCGCCGGTAGGCGATCAGATCGGCGATCGTGATCATCTTGAGGTCGTGGTCGGCCGCGAACACCTCCAGCTCGTCGCGGCGGGCCATGTCGCCCTCGTCCTTCTGCGACACGATCTCGCAGAGCACCCCGGCCGGGTGCAGCCCGGCCAGCCGGGCGAGGTCCACGGAAGCCTCGGTGTGCCCGGGGCGGCGCAGCACGCCGCCCTCCTTCGCGCGCAGCGGTACCACGTGCCCGGGGCGGCGGAAGTCCTTCGCGGTCGCCTCGGGATCGGCGAGCAGGCGCGTGGTGCGCGCGCGGTCCGCGGCCGAGATGCCCGTGGTGATGCCGTCCGCGGCGTCGACCGTGACGCTGTACGCGGTCCCCCGCTGGTCCTGGTTCGTGTGGTACATCGGCGGCAGGTCGAGCCGGTCCGCCTCCTGCTCGGTGAGCGCGACGCACACGTACCCCGAGGTGTAGCGGACCATGAACGCCAGCATCTCCGGCGTCGCCATCTCGGCGGCGAAGATCAGATCGCCCTCGTTCTCGCGGTCCTCGTCATCGACGACGACGACCGGGCGCCCGGCCGCGATGTCCGCGATCGCCGCTTCGATGGTGTCCACGTCGACCCCCCCTGCCGCCCCGCACGGGTTCCAGCCCGCCTTCGGTTCGGCCGCTGCCTTCGTCTCGCTCACGGGTGCTCCTCACCTGCTTCGGGGGTCGACGTCACTCATTGTGCGCGCTCGGGCCCACGTATGGGGTAGTGAGCTTCTCCACGTATTTGGCGACGACGTCGACCTCCAGGTTCACCGGGTCCCCGCTCTCGCGGCGGCCGAGCGTGGTGACCTCCAGCGTGGTCGGGATGAGCGCCACCGAGAACCGGTCCGCGGACACACTCGCCACGGTGAGCGACACCCCGTCCACGGCGATCGAGCCCTTCTCCACGACGTACCGGGAAAGGGCCGCGGGCAGCTCGAACGTGGTCACGCCCTGCTCGTCCCGGGAGAGGAACACGCCGGTGCCGTCCACGTGTCCCTGCATGATGTGCCCGCCGAGCCGTCCGCCGGCCGGCGTCGCGCGTTCGAGGTTGACCGTGTCGCCCACGGCCACCTTCGAGAGGCTGGAACGACGCAGTGTCTCGTTCACCACATCCACGGTGAACTTGCCGCCGGAGGCCGTGACGACGGTCAGGCACACCCCGCTGACCGCGATCGAGTCGCCGTGCGCGGCGTCCGAGGTGACCAGCGGGCCGCGTACGGTCAGCCGGGCCGCGCCGTCCAGCGGCTCGACCGCGGTGACCTCGCCGACCTCTTCGACAATTCCCGTGAACACTGCTGCCTCCCTCACCGGCCCACCGTCCCGGTGGTCCCTCCATCCAACACCCGCCCGGCCCTGGGGTCGCGCTCAGCCCACGCGGTGTCGCGCGGCCTGCTCGCGCAGGGCGGCGACAGCGCGGCCCGGGTCGTCCGCGCCGTACACGGCGGAGCCGGCCACGAAGCAGTCGACGCCGGCTTCGGCGGCCTGCTCGATGGTGTCGGCGTTGATCCCGCCGTCGATCTCGACGATCAGCTTGAGGTGCCCCGTGTCCACGAGACGGCGCGCGGTGCGCACCTTCTCCAGTACGTCGGCGATGAACGACTGCCCGCCGAAGCCTGGTTCGACCGACATCACCAGCAGCGTGTCGTAGTGCTTGAGGGTGTCCAGGTGCGCTTCGAGCGGCGTACCCGGCTTGATCGACAGGCCCGCCTTCGCGCCCGCGGCGCGCAGGTCCTTCGCCAGCTTCACCGGGTCCTTCGCGGCTTCGACGTGCACAGTCACGTTGTACGCGCCGGCTTCGGCGTAGCCGATCGCCCAGCGATCCGGGTCGTCGATCATCAGATGACAGTCGACCGGCACGTCGGTGGACTTCAGCAGGGACCGCACCACCGGCAGGCCGAGCGTCAGGTTGGGCACGAAGTGCGCGTCCATCACGTCCACGTGCACCCAGTCGGCCCGGGTCGGGCCGGGGGTGGCCACGGCCGCGATCTCCTCGCCGAGCCGGGCGAAGTCCGCGGACAGGATGCTGGGTGCGATGAGGGGTTGGGCCACGGCCCGAGTGTAGGAGTGCCCGGCTAACGGCAGTTCACCGGCCGAGCGGGCAGAAGTTCGCTTTTCGGTCTCTTGCTGCTCATCCGGAGGATCCACGCACAACAGATGCGCCGGAACTAATGAGTGCCCACCGGACCTTCCGGACGAAGAGCACTGAGGAGAGCCATGAGAACGGTCTTCACCGGCCGCCGCAAGTGGGTGACCGCGGGCGTCCTGGGCGCCGCGCTGGTCGTCGCCGCTCCGGTAGCACTGGCAACCCCGGACACGGCCGACATAGGGGCCGCTGCGGGCGACCGCACCCAGGAAGTGCGCCAGGCGATCGAAGGCGGCCCCGCGCGTAACGTGATCCTCTTCATCGGCGACGGCATGGGCCAGTCGGAGATCACCGCAGCGCGCAACTACGAGCGCGGCGCGGCCGGCCGGCTGGACATGGATCAGCTGCCGCTGACCGGCGACTACACCACGTACGCGGTCGAGAAGGGCAACCCGGCGAAGCCGGACTACGTGACCGACTCCGCCGCTTCGGGCACCGGCTGGGCGACCGGTACCAAGACCTACAACGGCGCGATCTCCGTGGACGCATATGGCAACCCGGTGCCGACGCTGCTGGAGCAGGCGAAGCAGGCCGGCCTGCGCACTGGTGACGTGACGACCTCCGAGGTACAGGACGCGACCCCGGCGGTGCAGGGCGCGCACGTCGTGAGCCGCGACTGCAAGGGGCCGGACGAGACCAGCGCGAAGTGCGCCGTGAACGCGAAGGAGAACGGCGGCGCCGGCTCCATCTCGGAACAGCTCGTACAGACCCGCCCGGACGTGCTGCTCGGCGGTGGCGCGAAGTACTTCGCGCAGCAGGCGAAGGCCGGGCCGTTCCGCGGCAAGCCGGTCCTGGACCAGGCGAAGGCCGCCGGCTACGACGTCGTGACGGACTCGGACGGGCTCGCGAACGCGCGCGCAGGCAAGCCGCTGCTCGGCCTGTTCGCCCAGGGCAACCTGCCGGTGAACTGGACCGGCCCGGTGGCGAAGCAGGGCGGCACCGCGCCCACGCGCTGTACGCCGAACCCGGCGCTGCCGGCGAAGCAGCCGAAGCTGGCCGACCAGACTCGCAAGGCGCTGGAACTGCTGGAGGACCGCCAGAGCAGCAAGGGCTTCCTGCTCCAGGTCGAGGGCGCCAGCATCGACAAGCAGGACCACGCGGCCGACCCGTGCGGCCAGATCGGTGAGACCATCGACTTCGACGCGGCCGTCGCAGCGGGCCTCGCGTACGCGCGCAGCCACAAGGACACGCTCGTCGTGGTGACCGCTGATCACGGCCACACCAGCCAGATCATCCCGAACGGCACGGCGACCCCGGGCCAGACCGCGACGCTGGTCACCAACGAGGGCGCGAACATGACCCTCAGCTACGGCACCGCGATGCCCGGTTCCTCGATGGAGCACACCGGCACCCAGGTCCGCATCGCGGCCTACGGCCCGCAGGCGGCCAACGTGGTCGGGCTGACCGACCAGACCGACCTCTTCGGCACCGTGAAGCGCGCGCTGCGGCTGCGCTGAAGCCGTCCTGCTGCCCTCACTCCGGTGCGGGCAGCAGGTCCAGCGCCACCGACCACGAACGGCGCGGATCGAGCCGCAGCAGCCGCACACCGGCCGCGGCCAGCGTGTCCAGATGCCGTTGCCAGGCCGGATGACGCACGCGGGTGTCCTGGACCTGGTAGGCCACGGCGATCGTGATCCCCGGCGCGCCCAGCACGTCGCCGAGCAGCGTCAGCGCCTGGTTGTCGGCGATGCCGAGCGCGAGTTTCGCGATCGAATTCGCGGACGCGGGCGCGAACAGGAACACCCGCGGGTCCGGATGCGGACGCGGCTCACCGGGCAGCCGGCCCACCATGCGGACCGGCAGATCCGTGGTCGCGGCGAGGTCTTCGAGACCGCCCGTGGTCTCCAGCCAGCGCCCGGCGGTGGGCGTGAGGGTGATCGCCAGCCGCCAGCCGCGCGCGGACGCGGGACGGGCCAGCTCGGCGGTGAAGCGGGTATCGAGCCCACCGCACGAGCTGGCGACCAGCCCCAGATCCGTCACGGCTTGCGCAGGACTGCGCAGAACATCGCGTCCGTACCGTGCCGATGCGGCCACAGCTGCACGTACGGCCCTTCGCCGAGCTGTGGCACGTCGGGGAAGAACGCCCGCGCGTCGAGCACCTCGGACTTCGTGCGGCGGGCCGTCTCCCCCACCACGCCCTCTGTCTCGGCCAGGTGCGGCGAGCACACGACGTACGTGACGACGCCGCCCGGCCGGAGCAGATCCAGTGCGGCCACGAGCAGTTCGCCCTGCAGCTTCGTCAGGTCCGCGACGTCCGATGGCTTGCGTCGCCAGCGCGCTTCGGGACGACGCCGCAGCGCGCCGAGGCCGCTGCACGGAGCATCGACGAGAATCCGGTCGTAACCGGGTTCGAGTTCGGACTCCCGGCCGTCGCCGATGTGGACGGTGACCGGCAGGCCCACGGTGGCGTTCTCGACCAGCCGCGCGCGGTGCGGTGCCTTCTCCAAGGCGTCGACGTGCGCGCCGCTGATCTTCGCGAGCGCACCCATCAGCGCGGCCTTGCCACCAGGGCCCGCGCACAGGTCGAGCCACCGCTCATCGGAACCTTCAAGGGGTGCCTTCGTGGCCGCGATAGCGCACAGTTGGCTGCCTTCGTCCTGGACCGCGGCCAGCCGTTCCCGGATCGGCTCGGCGTCTGCCGGGTCGCCCGCGCCCGCGGGCAGCCGCACGCCGTACGGCGAGTACGGCGCCAGGTCGCCCCCGGTGATCGCGGCCAGCTCGTCGGCGCTGATCTCGCCGGGCCGGGCGACCAGGTGTACCTCGGGCCGTTCGTCGTCGGCTTCGAGCGCGGCCTTCAGCTCCGCGCCCTTGTCCCCCAGCGCTTCCGCGAACGAACGCGCGACCCAGCGGGGGTGCGCGGTGCGCAGCGCGTACGCGCCGATCGGGTCGGTGGACTCGTCCGGCGCCAGCTCGTCGAGCCACTGCGCCTCGTCCTTTTCGGACACGGTGCGCAGGATCGCGTTGGTGAATCCCGTTGCCCACGAACCGGCTTCCGCCCGTACGAGGTCCACAGTGGACCCCACGGCGGCATGCTCCGGGATCCGGGTACGCAGCAGCTGGTACACGCCCAGCCGCAGCGCGTCGAGCACCACCGGGTCGGTCTTCTCGATCCGACGGTCGGCGCAGGCCGCGATCACCGCGTCGAGCAGCCCCTGCGCCCGCGAAGCGCCGTACGTCAGCTCCGTCGCCAACGCCGCGTCACGGCCGTTCAAACGGCGTTCGCGCAGCAGCTGCGGCAGCACCAGGTTGGCGTACGCGTCCTTCTCCCGTACTGCGCGCAGTACGTCGAACGCGACCTGCCGGGCCGGGTCGATCTCCGGCGGACGACGCGGTCCCGATTTGCGCGGCGCCGGACGGCTCCGCTGCGGCCGGTCCGGCCTCCGCTGTCCACGTTCGTTCACCGCAGGCGCTCTCCTTCTTCGATCCGCGTTCCGCGCGCCCAGTCGGTGGCCGCCATCCGTTTCTTGCCCGCCGCCTGGACTTCGCCCAGCCGCACCGGTTTCGTCGCCGTGCCGGCCAGGACGCGCTTGCGCTCCACGACCAGCTCACCGGGCGGCGGGCCGGGCTCGTCGAGCACGGTGACCGGTCCCAGTTTGACCCGTTCGCCGCGGAATTCCGCCCACGCGCCGGGATCCGGCGTCACCGCCCGGATCTGCCGGTCGACCGCAGCCGCCGGATCGGCGAAGGATACCCGCGCGTCCTCCACGGACACCTTCGGCGCGTAGCTGACGCCTTCGCCGGGCTGGGCGACCGCCTGCAGCGTCCCGTCCTCGATCCCGTCCACGGTGGACCGCAGCAGGTCCGCACCGGAGTGCGAGAGCCGCTCCAGCAGCGCGCCCGCCGTGTCCGCCGGGCCGATCGCCTCGGTGACGACGCCGAACACGGGACCGGCGTCGAGTTCCTTCACGATCCGGAAGGTGGACGCGCCGGTGATCTCGTCACCCGCGCGGATCGCGGACTGCACCGGCGCCGCACCGCGCCACGCGGGCAGCAGCGAGAAGTGCAGGTTCACCCAGCCGTGCGCGGGAATGTCGAGCGCGGACTGGGGCAGCAGCGCCCCGTAGGCCACCACCGGGCACACGTCCGGGGCCAGCTCGCGCAGCCGCGCGAGAAAGGCCGGGTCACCCGCCTTGGCCGGGGTGAGCACTTCGATACCGTGCTCGTCGGCGAGCGCGCCGACGGGCGAGCGCAGCACCTTGCGGCCACGCCCGGCCTGGGCGTCCGGGCGCGTGACGACCGCGACGACCTCGTGCCGGGACGAGTCGAGCAGAGCGCGCAGGGCGGGCACCGCGGGATCGGGGGTGCCGGCGAAGACAAGCCGCATCACCGCACCTCCGGCGGGAAAAGGGGGAATTCATGCTGGTCGGACATCGGGCATGAGTCTAGGGAGCACGGCGCGGACCGCGCGGGTGAGGGTGGCGGTCGGCCGCGGGACCGGCCAGGCGCGGCGCGGCCGGGACGAGCGGGTGCCAGGATCGGGGCATGACCACGCTCAAGGAGACCCTGCACGCCGACCTGACGACCGCGATCAAGGCCCGTGACCAGCTGCGTTCGGCGACGCTCCGCCTGACCCTCGCCGCGATCGGCTACGAGGAGACCGCCGGCAAGACTGCCCGTACGCTGTCCGACGACGACGTGGTGAAGATCATCACTCGCGAAGTGAAGAAGCGCCGCGAAGCCGCCGAAGCGTTCGAGAAGGCCGGTCGCGCGGAGTCGGCCGAACACGAGCGCGCCGAAGCGGAGGTCCTGACCGCGTACCTGCCGGCGCAGCTGAGCGACGAAGAGCTGCAGTCGCTCGTGACGGCCGCGGTGACGGAGACCGGGGCGTCCGGCATGGCCGGGATGGGTGCGGTGATGAAGGCGGTGCAGCCGAAGGTCGCGGGCCGTGCGGAAGGCGCGCGTGTGGCGGCCGAGGTGCGCAGACAGCTGGCCGGCTGAGGCCCCCGGAACGGCACGGAAACGACCCGAAACGAAAAGACCCGGTTCCCGCCGCGTGCGGGACCGGGTTCCCGGGTACTCCGGAAATCGTTGCGCTGCTTACCTTTCGCCGCGGTTACCGCAGTGCGGCCACGGTCAGGGTGGCGAGCCCGCCGAGTCCCCCGACCGCCATCGCGACGACGGCGAGCGAGGCCGTCGCCGCGGCCAGCTTCGTGACGAATCCGACCAGCCGCAAGGCGATCCGGATCAGCACGACGAACGCCACGATGACCAGCACGAGGATGCCCGCCGACGAGCCGGTGCCGGCGGCGGCCAGGGTGCTCATCGACGGCCCCGCTGGGCGAACACGCGCTCAACGGCGGGGTACTCACGATCGGCCGCGTACTCACGGTCAGCCACGCGCCAGGCCTCGACCTCGCGGCGGATCTCCAGTGCGCGCCTGCGTTCCGAACCGAGCCGCAAGGCCCAGCGCCAGCCGAGCCCGAGCGAGATCACCGAGCCGACGCCGAGCACCAGAATCGCTTGCCCGACAAGGCCGTCCGGTGGGGCGAGCCGCACCAGCACGAGCAGCGCCCACAGGTCCGCGACCGTGCACAGGATCACCAGCGCCGCCGCGTAGACCCCGCGTCGCCAGCGAATCGGCTGCGGGGCGGGAAGAAACGGGTCCATGGCTGCCTCCCTCAGAGTGTGTACTCTCAGGATTCCCCTGTGCGGCAATGAAATCTGTGTCAGCAGACACGTTCACCGAAACTCAGCGGGCGAGTCTGCCCAATTCGGCGAGCCGGTGGATCACGATCCGGCCACGCGCCGTGCTGAGCACCCCGCGGCCACGCAGCTCCCGGGTCACCCGCGCCCAGGATTCACGCGAAACCGCCGCCGTGGCAGCGAGTTCCGCCTGCGTACCGGGGATCGCGACGACGAGATCCTCACCCCGGCGTACCCCGTGCTGAACGGCCAGCTGCATCAGCTGCGCGGCGACGCGCCGGGTGATCGTGCCACCGCCGACGTCGAGCCGCTGCCGCCCGATGTCCCGCATCCGGTCGGCCAGAACCAGCAGCAACGCCCAGGAGATCGCCGGTTCACGGCGGCACAGCGCGGCGAATCGCGCAGCCGGCACGACGAGCGCATCCAGCTCGTCCAGCGCGGCCACGGTCGCCGAACGCGGCCCGCCGTCGATCGCCCCGAGTTCCCCGACCACGTCCCCCGCACCGCGTACGGCGATCAGAACCTCGCGGCCGTCGGAGGTCGTGTTGCTGATCCGGACATGCCCGGACAGCAACAGCAGCACGATCGCGGACCGGTCGCCCTCCCGGCAGACCACGTCTCCCCGGCGGTACGCGCGACGGATCGCCAGCTCGGCCACCTTGCCCTGCTCGGCAGCGCCGAGCGCAGGCCAGAATCCGGTCGTCTCCACGGGTCCCCTTCCGGGCTCGTCAGGCGGTCAGCCCCGCCCGGCGCCGGCCCGGCCCGGTGGCCCCGGTCCCTTCCGCGGTCCGCAGCCAGCCCCGCATCCGCTTGCCGCCCACCCGCACGTGGAAGGCGTGCGTGAACGCGGTGCGGTCGATCCCGGCGTAACCGTGCCGCACGACCGACCAGTGGATGGCCTCCGAGACGGCCAGCGCGAGCGGCCCCGCGGTGTTGCGCAATCGCTTGCGCAGCTCGGGCGCGTCGAGCAGCCGGCAGGCGAGGTCGACATCCTCGCCGTACGGCCCGTGCCCGTCGTAGTGGACCTCGCCGGCGTGCATCGCCACCCGGAGCCGGAAGGCCACCTCCGGCTGGTCCGCGTTGTGCCGCGCCAGCAGCTCGGCCAGCGCGGGCACCACCCCCGCGAGCAGCACCGTCTTCGGTGCCTCGTCGACCGGCCGGACCAGGCAGAGCGCCCCGTCGCCGCGGTCGACGAAGGGGTCCCGGAACCCCTCGGTGATCCCGCCCGCCCGGAATGCCTCGTCGAGCAGGTCGAACAGGATCGCGCGCAGCTGTGCCCGGGCCGGGTTGGTCCGGGTGGTCGAGCCCTCGATGTCAACCACCAGGATCGCCCGGTGCAGCGGTACGTGCAGCACTGCGGTGTCCACGGCCCACCCCCTCTGTTCAGGTGGATACTGAAATCTAGTAGACTTTCACAAGACGAACTATAAAGGCTCCGGTCCACGCTGAACAGAGCCACCGGCTTAAGTCCCGCCTAAGACTTCCCCTGGGCCACCTGAACTAAACAACTCCTGAAATCACCCTGTCGGCACGCGGCACACACCCCGGCCGAGCCTGAAAGACCCTGTACAATCACTGTCACTCACAGTTTAGTGAACTTCACTGAAGGGCCTGAACAGTGTCCCAGCCGAGTCCCGCCCTCGCCGGCCGCCTCCGCGCGCTGCGGAAGGAGAGCTGGCCGGGCGTCGTGATCACGCAGCGTCGGCTCGCCGACGTGTTCGGGGTGAGCAACGGGCTGCTGTCGTCGTGGGAGAACACCGCCACCCCGGTCAGCCCGCCCACCTTCCGGCTCGACGCGTACGCCACCTTCTTCGCCACCCGGCGGTCGATCGAGGGACCCGAGGACCGGCTACTGCCCGTCGCGGAGCTGACCGAGGAGGAACGCCGCCGCCGCGAGCAGCTGCGTACGGAGCTGGCCGGGCTGCGCGGGAGTACTGACGAGCCCGGCGCCCCCGGCGCGGAGTTCGCCCCGGGCAACCTCTGGCGGTTCCCGGCGAAAGAGGACGTCGTACTCGTGGTGTCGCAGCTGCCCGAGAACCGGCGGATCGAGTACGCCGATCCGTCCAGCCCCGACTACGCCCAGCTGTTCAGCTACGCCGATCCCGACGCGCTGATCGAGCTGTACGGCCACATCCGCGCCTGCAACCCCACCAACAACGTCTCGTTCCGCACCGCGAACCAGCGGGTTCCCCTGCGTCCCAAGGAGTACACCGCACACCTCGTGCTGCTCGGCGGAGTGGACTGGAACCCGCAGACCAAGGAACTGCTCGCGCTGATCGACGCGCCGGTACGCCAGGTCGGCCGCGGCGACGGGGACGACGACGGCTTCGGCGGCTTCGTGGTGACCCGGCCGGACGGCGCGATCGAGCACTTCAACACACAGGTGTCCCCGGATGGCGCCGTGGTCGAGGACATCGCGCTGTTCTACCGCGGGCCGAACCCGCTCAACCGCAAACGCACTGTGACAGTGTGCAATGGCATGTACGGCCGGGGTACGCTGGGCGCCGTGCGAGCGCTGACCGATCCGCGTTTCCGCGACCGCAACCAGGAGCACCTGGACCGGCGATTCGCGGGGGTACCGTCCTTCAGCATCCTCAGCCGGGTGCCGATCTTCAACAACCAGGGGCTCACCCCCGACTGGACGCTGGCGGCCCACCGACTGCACGAATGGCCGGAGACGAACTGACCGTGACCACGGCCGGCAGCCCGTGGGAGCGCCGCGGCACCCGCCGACGCCTGCTGGCCGAAGTCGAAGCCGGAACCGTCCCCCAAGCCGATCTGGACGCCATAGTCGTACCCAACGGCCGCTCGGACCTCGTACACGCCTGCGCCGCCGCGCGGGAGACCGACGCGACCCTGCTCCTGCTGTGCAGTCACAACAGCGACGCGGCGAAGGCCGTCCGGGCCGCGACGGAGGCCGGGGTACGGGCATTCGCGATCGACACCGGGCACGTACCGGCGGGCGTGGTGCCGGAGTTCGCCACCACCCGGCTGCTCGCCGCGCAGGACCTGCTCCACCATCCCGACACGAGCTTCAAGCGCAACCTGGGCCTGCTCGTCGCCGACCTGTCCGGCTGGGCGAGGGTGGCGTTCCTCGACGACGACATCCGCCTGCCGCGGCCCGCCGACCTGCGCGAGGCGGCCGGCCTGCTGGACCGCTACGCCGCCGTCGGCCTCGCGAATGCCGGTATGCCGGACAACTCCGTCGTCTACCACGCCTACCGCGAGTCCGGCGGGCAGCAGGACACCTTCGTCGGCGGCGGGGCGCTGGTCGTGGGGCGCCGCTGTTTCAGCTCGTTCTTCCCGGATGTCTACAACGAGGACTGGTTCTTCCTGCTCGACGACGCCGGGCTCCGGCCGACCGCGCTGATCGGCAGCGCGCACCAGTCGGTGTACGACCCGTACGAGCCCGGCCGGGCCGAGTCCGAGGAGCTGGGCGACACGCTCGCCGAAGGGCTGTACGGCCTGCTCGACCGGGGCCTGCGCCCGGCGGACGCGACAGACGAGTACTGGGCGGGATTCCTGGAGAGCCGCCGGGAATTCATCCGTACCGCGCTGCGGCAGGTACATGCGGCAGCGCGGCTCGACCTCGCCAAACGGCCCGGCATGATCGAATCGCTGCGTAGCGCACTGCGCCGCAACGAGGAGAAGGTCACGGCCGTGTTGTGCACCGGTTTCCTGCAGGCGTGGCACACGGATCGGGCCACGTGGCAGGCCCATGTCGCCGAGCTGCGCGAGCGGCACGCGGGCCGCGACGCCGACGAAGCGTTCCACACCCTGGGCATCGACCGGCTGGTGCGGCGAAGCTGAGTCAGAGCGGCTTGACCATCACGTGGCAGGTCTCGATCTCGACGCTCCCGTCCGGGAGGAGGTTCTCCGCGCGGCAGTCGACTGTGCCGTGTCCCCAGTCCCGGTAGCCGAGCCGGTGGTAGAGCCGCGCAGCTTCGCCGTTGTCCGTGCGCACGGCCAGCGCGCAGCGCGCGTGCCCGAGGCCCGCCAGCCGGTCCTCGGCGGCCTGGATGAGCGCCCGCCCGATCCCGCGATTACGGTGCGTGGGAAGGACTTCCGCGTGCATCAGCAGCGGGACGCCCGGCAGGAACATCCGGATCGGCGCCTCTTCGGCGGCTTCCAGCCAGACGTACAGATTCCCGACCGGCAGATCCGCCGACCACGCCGTGAGCAGGATCCCCAGCCCCTCCTCCTGCCGCGCGACCCGGCCGGTGAAGTACTCCTCCGCTACGCCGAGGACGACGGCCAGCGCCGGAACATCCGCCCACCCGGTGGGGCGAATCGCAGTGGCGGACGCCCGCTTGCCGGGTCGGCTCCCGCGGGCACGCAGATCGGTCTTCGGCATCGGACATCAGCGTAGGACCCGCGTCGACGGCCCCCTACCGGGGGACGGGCCTGACCCGTCCGGGTGACTCTTTTCCAGCTCTTGTCACGCAAACCCCCCGCGGGGTGGCTACTTCGGACACTCGTCACCCGGGATCGCGCGGTCGCCCGAGGGTGCGCGCCGAGAGCGGTCCGCCGCCGTTCGATCGCCGGGGCATCTTCGCTGGGACGCGCCGGTGCCGCGGCAGGAAATCGGGTCATGCCCCCGGCCGGATTCGAGGGACTCCCTGAAGCCGGTTCACATCCAGCGGGTCCAGCCAAATCCGGATCGACAGCCTTCCGAGCGCGATCCGGATCAGCGCACGCCCCCGGACAACAGTGCCGCCCGCACCTCCGGACCGAACACCGATGCCGGACAACGGCCAATTATCCAGCAACCCAGCCACAAACCGATTCCCCCAGCCGCCACCGGAACACGCACTCGCCGGAGGATTCCGCGACGTCAGATCAACCCAGCAGATCCAGCCAAATCCGGATCGACAGCGTTCCGAACACGACCCGGATCAGCGCACGCCCCCGGACAACTGTGCCGCTCTCATCCCCCGCGCCGAACACCGGTGCCGGACAACGGCCAATCATCCAGCAATCCAGCCACAAACCGACTTCCCCAGCCGCCACCGAAACACGCACTCACCGGAGAACACCACGCCATCAGATCAAATCCAGCGGATCCACCTGAATCCGGATCGGCTCGGCAGCCTTCCGCGCATCCCGCCGAGCAGCAGCCTCGTGCACCGCCTTGGCCAACGCACGCCCCTCCGGACGCGCGACCCGGATCAAAGCACGCTCCCGGGCAGTGTTGCCGTCCTCGTCCTCCTCGCCGAGCGGAACCGGACCGAGAACCTCACCGGTCCCGGGCAACGACAGATCATCCAGCACCGCGCCCACCGCGGACGGACTGCCCTCCACACTCGCCATCCGCATCGCCGGGGGGAAGCCCAGTTCGCGGCGCTGCTCCAGCTCCTGCCCGGCGTGCCAGGCCGGATCCCACCGCACGAGCGCCTGCACCACCGGCAGACCCGCCTCGGCGCCGACCACGACCCGGCCGCCGGACGGGGCGGGGCGGACCAGCGCGGCAGCGGCCATCCACCGACGCAGTGTCTCCTCCGCCGCGCGCAAATCCTGCCTGCCCAGCAACGCCCATCCGTCGAGCAGCAACGCGGCCCCGTACCCACCTTCCGCGACCGGCTCCGCCCCCGGGGTGCAGACGACCAGCGCCGGACGGCCGGGCACGGTCGCCAGCACCTCGGCCGCCCCGGAAGTCCGCACCGGCACCCCGGGGAACGCGCGGCCCATCTCCTCCGCGGTCCGCTTCGCCCCCACCACCACAGCCCGCAGCCGGACCGAACCGCAAGCAGGGCAACGAAACGCCGTCTCCGGCACGCCGCACCACCGGCACGCGGGCGGCCTCGGCGCCCCCTCCGCCGAGCCGCCCGGCAACCCGAGCGGGCCGGCGCATCGGCGGCAGTGCGCGGGCGTCCGACACTGTCCGCACGCCAACCCGGGTACGTACCCTCGCCGCGGAACCTGCACCAACGTCGGCAGCCCGGCGGCGAACGCCTGTCTGGCCGCCTCGAAGGCGACCGCGGGCAGCCGGGCGACCCGCGCGGCCTCGTCCCGGGCGACGTCGAAGTCCTCCCCCACCGGTGTGACCCGCGGCGCCGCGGCCCGCAGCTCGGTTCGGCCGGCCGACACCGGCTGCGCCCAGCCCGACTCGACGAGCAGCTGTGCCTCGGCGGTCCGTGCGAATCCCCCGACCAGCAAAGCGGATCCGGTGGCGTGCGCCCGGTCCATCAGCACGTCTCGCACATGCGGGTAAGGCGCGTGCGGGTCGAGGTGCAGATCGTCGCCGTCGTCCCAGACCACGAACAGACCGGGATCGGCGACCGGGGCGAACATCGCCGCGCGCGTACCCACCACCACACGCACCGAGCCCCGCAGCACGGCGAGCCAGCGCCGGTATCGTTCGGCCGGCCCCAGCCCGGCGATCAACGCGACGACTCCGTTGTCCCCCAACAGATCCGTGCACGCTTCGTGAACCCGCGCGAGGTCCCGGTGATCCGGTACGACCAGCACGGCGCCCCGGCCCTGCGCCACCGCCGCGGCAGCAGCTTCGGCGAGCCGGCGAGGCCAGTCCTCGCCCGGCAATGCCTGCCACACGGCGTTGGCCGGGCCGCCCTTGGTCACGGCGTCCAGGAACGCCCCGCCACGCTCGTACCGCGCCCAGCCCGCCCCGTCCGGCGGCGAGGGCATCGGCGCGGCCTCGGCGGGCGGTTCGGCCTCGGCCTTCGCGTGCCGGGGCGGCAATGCCAGGCGCAGCACGTCCGACAGCGTGCCGCCGTACCGGTCGGCCACCGAACGGCACAGCGCATGCAGCGAAGGCGGCAGCACCGCCTCACTCGACGTGACCCGCTCCAGGTACGCCAGCTTCCGCTCGTACTCGGTGGTGTCGGTGCGTTCGAGGAGGTAGCCGTCCACGAGCTGACCGGCGAACCGCACCCGCACCCGGCAGCCGGGCACCGCGGTCTCGTGCAGCTTCTCCGGCACCTGGTAGTCGAACGGCCGGTCCAGATGCGCGAGCGGCAGATCGACGACGACCCGCGCGACCGGCAGCTCCGGCGCGGGCTGCTGCTGGCCTTTCCTGGACCGGGCAGGCTTCTTCTTCGCCGGTCGGGCCTTCGGCCCCGGCACGGCGCGCGAAGGCTCCGGCAGGTCCCACAACGGGGCGGATTCGGAGCTGCTCACCCGGAGATCTTTACCAGACCACCCCGACACCTCCACCGCCGAACGCTGTGAAGGGACCCTTCACGGACTCTGAGTCCGTGAAGGGTCCCTTCACAGCCAAGCAAAAGCGGGGGGATCAGGCGCCGGCGAGCGAACGAAGCGCGTCCGCGCGAGCGGTGCTCTCCCAGGGCAGGTTCAGGTCCGGACGGCCGAAGTGGCCGTACGCCGCGGTCGGCGCGTAGATCGGGCGAAGCAGGTCCAGATCACGGATGATCGCGGCCGGACGCAGGTCGAAGACCTCGCTGATGGCGGACTGGATCTTGCTCGGGTCCACGGTCTCGGTGCCGAAGGTCTCCACGAACAGGCCCACCGGAGCGGCCTTGCCGATCGCGTACGCGACCTGCACCTCGACTCGCCCGGCCAGGCCCGCGGCGACCACGTTCTTCGCCACCCAGCGCATCGCGTACGCCGCGGAGCGGTCCACCTTGGACGGGTCCTTGCCGGAGAACGCGCCCCCGCCGTGCCGGGCCATGCCGCCGTAGGTGTCCACGATGATCTTCCGCCCGGTCAGCCCGGCGTCGCCCATCGGACCGCCGATCACGAACCGGCCGGTCGGGTTCACCAGCAACCGCGAGTCCGTGGTGTCCAGCTCCAGGCCCGCCAGCTCCGGCTCCACCACGTGCTGCCGGACGTCCACGCCGAGCATCTGCTCGAGGTCGATGCCGTCCGCGTGCTGGGTGGAGACCACCACGGTGTCCAGCCGCACCGGCTGCTCCCCGGCGTACTCGATGGTCACCTGGGTCTTGCCGTCCGGGCGCAGGTAGGGCAGCACGCCGTCCTTGCGGACCGCGCTCAGCCGCCGCGACAGCCGGTGCGCCAGCGCGATCGGCAGCGGCATCAGCTCCGGGGTGTCCGAGCAGGCGTAGCCGAACATCAGGCCCTGGTCGCCCGCGCCCTGCCGGTTGATCTCGTCCTCGTCGCTCTCCACGCGGGACTCGTAGGCGGTGTCGACGCCCTGGGCGATGTCCGGGGACTGCGCGCCGATCGCCACGTTCACGCCGCACGAGTTGCCGTCGAAGCCCTTCGCCGACGAGTCGTAGCCGATACGCAGGATCACGTCCCGCACGATGGTCGGGATGTCCGCGTACGCCTCGGTCGTCACCTCGCCGGCCACGTGCACCTGGCCGGTGGTGATCAGGGTCTCCACGGCGACCCGGCTGCGCGGATCCTTCGTGAGCAGCCCGTCCAGGATCGAGTCGCTGATCGCGTCACAGATCTTGTCGGGGTGACCCTCAGTGACCGATTCCGACGTGAACAGTCTTTTCGTGGACGCAGTCACGACTTCGTCACTCCCTCGGTTCGACTCGGTACCGAAGAGCGCTCTCCGGTCCCCCGTTTGCCTGACACCTTACCGAGCGGAACTCGTCTCCCGGTCAACCCGAGCGCAAAACCACCACCGCGTCCCACAATGTGGCCGCCAGCCGGGCCTTCGTCCCGAGCGGAATGGGCGCCTCGGTGCCATCGGCGGCCAGCAGCCAGCCCGAGTTGTCCTCGGTGCCGAACGCCTTGCCGTCGCCGACCGCGTTGACCACCAGCAGGTCGGCGCCCTTGCGGCGCAGCTTCGCCCGCGCGTGGTCGAGCACGCTGCCGTGCTCGTCGCCGGTCTCCGCGGCGAAGCCGACCACCGTCTGCCCGGCCCGGCGCTCGCGCACCAGCTCGGCCAGGATGTCCGGGTTGCGATCCAGCGTGACGACCGGATCCGGGGCGTCGTCGGACTTCTTGATCTTGTGGTCCGCCCGGGAGGCGGGCCGGAAATCCGCGACCGCGGCGGCCATCACCACCACGTCGGCCTCGGCGGCCGCTGCGCGGACCGCGGCCTGCATCTCCAGTGCGGTGGACACCCGCCGCAGGGTCACGCCCGCGGGCGGCGGCAGCGCGTCGGTGTGCCCGGCGACCAGCGTGACCGCGGCCCCGCGCTGCGCGGCGACCCGGGCGAGCGCGAAGCCCTGCTTGCCGGACGAGCGATTCCCCAGGTAACGGACCGGGTCCAGCGGCTCTCGGGTGCCGCCGGCGGAGATCACCACACGCAGGCCCGTGAGGTCCCGCGGCAGCGCCCGCGGCGCTTCGAGCAGCAACCGGGCCAGGTCGACGATCTCGGCCGGGTCGGCCAGCCGGCCCTTGCCCGTGTCCACCCCGGTCAGCCGGCCCGCCGCCGGTTCGGTGACGACGCTCCCCCGCGAGCGCAGCAGGGCGACGTTGTCCCGGGTGGCCGGGTGCTCCCACATCTCGGTGTGCATGGCCGGGAAGAACGCGACCGGGCAGCGGGCGGTGAGCAGGGTGGTGGTGAGCAGGTCGTCGGCCAGCCCATGCGCGGCTTTGGCCAGCAGGTCCGCGGTCGCCGGGACGACGAGCACCAGGTCGGCTTCCTGACCGACGCGGACGTGCTGCACCTGAGGCACGTCGGTGAACACCCCGGTATGCACCGGATGCCCGGACAGCGCCTCGAAGGTCGCCGCGCCGACGAAGTTCAGCGCGGCGGCGGTGGGCACCACGCGGACGTCGTGCCCGGATTCGGTGAGGCCCCGCAGGACCTCGCACGCCTTGTAGGCGGCGATCCCGCCGCCCACGCCCAGGACAATCCCGGGCCGGGCGTCACTCACCCTCGGTGTGCTCCAGCAGCCCGCCGTGGATCTCGCGCAGCGCGATCGACAGCGGCTTCTCCCGGGGACCGGGCTCCACCAGCGGGCCGACGTACTCCAGCAGGCCCTCGCCGAGCTGCGCGTAGTAGTCGTTGATCTGCCGGGCCCGCTTGGCCGAGTAGATCACCAGCGCGTACTTCGAGGAGACCTTCTCGAGCAGGTCGTCGATCGGCGGGTTGGTGATGCCTTCGAGCTCTTCCAGCGTCGCCTGTTGCACAGCCACTCGTGCTACTCCGTATCGTCCGGGATGGCGGTGGCGGAGAGTTCGCCACCGGTCATCAAGTCTAGCAACCGCTGCGCGGCCGTCCCCACGTCGGCGTTCACCAGCCGCACGTCGAACTCGCCGGCGGCGGCGAGTTCACGCTCCGCCTCGGCCAGCCGGCGGCGTACCGCGGCCTCGTCCTCGGTGCCGCGCCCGGTGAGCCGGCCGACCAGTTCGTCCCAGGACGGCGGCATCAGCATCACCAGCCGCGCCTCCGGCATCGCCGCGCGCACCTGCCGCGCGCCCTGCAGCTCGATCTCCAGCACCGCCGGGCGGCCTTCGGCGAGCGCCCGCTCCACCGGCTCGCGTGGGGTGCCGTACCGGTTGCCGGCGAACTCGGCCCATTCCAGCAGCCGGCCCTGCTCGACCATCCGGTCGAACTCCGCGCCGTCCACGAAGTGGTAGTGACTGCCCTCCACCTCGCCCGGACGCGGGGACCGGGTGGTGACCGAGACGCTGAAGTAGATGTCCGGATCGAGCAGCCGCAGCCGCCCCACCACACTCGACTTCCCGACCCCGGAAGGCCCCGAGACGACGGTGAGCCGGGGGCGGGAGAGTGCTCCCGCCCCCGGCTCACCGTCGTGGCCGGTCCCCCGAGTCACCGGGTGGTCCCGACCGGCGCCGCTCACTCGCCGCTGAACTCGGCCAGCAGAGCCTTGCGCTGCCGGTCGCCGAGCCCGCGGAGCCTGCGGCTGGGGGCGATCTCCAGTCGTTCCATGGTCTGCTGGGCGCGGACCTTGCCGACGCCGGGGAGCGCCTCGAGCAGGGCCGACACCTTCATCTTGCCGAGCACCTCGTTCTCCTCGGCCTGCTTCAGCACGTCGACCAGAGTGGTACCGCCCCGCTTCAGCCGCTCCTTCAGCTCAGCACGGATGCGGCGGGCGGCGGCGGCCTTCTCCAGCGCCGCAGCACGCTGTTCCTCTGTCAGCTGGGGAAGTGCCACGTTTTCCTCCGGTAGTTCTCACATCTGGGTGGGTGACGCGACGGTACCCACCCCTGAGCAGGGGCCACAATGCGGGGGTGGCCGCTACAACGGGATTTCGGGGCCTGCTAAAGGCCGTTTTCCCGCATTCCGGCCAGCTGGTCGGCAACGCGTTGCGCCGCACGGCGTAACGCCTCTGCGTCCGGTCCGTGGCGCAGCAACTCGCGGGACGAGGCGGGCAGCAGTCCGGGCAGGTCAGGGCCGAACACCGCGTGCAGATCGGCCACTGTCGCCCCTTGCGCGCCGAACCCGGGCGCCAGCACCGGACCGTTGAGCCGCGCCAGATCCACTTCTCCGGGCGCCACGGTGGCCCCTACGACCACGCCGACGTCGCCATAAGGCTCCACCCCTGCGTTGTGCTCCGCGGCCGCGTCCACGACGCTCTGAGCCACCGTGCGGCCGTCCGGCAACCGCGCGCTCTGCAACGCATGCGCTTCGGGATTCGACGTCCGCGCAAGCACGAACAGCCCATTGCCCGCTTCGCGCGCTGCCGCCACGGCCGAGTCGAGCGACCCGAAACCCAAATACGGCGAAACTGTGGCCGCATCGGCCGAAAAAACTGCCTTTTCGGCCACGTACGCGGCGGTGTACGCGGCCATAGTGGAGCCGATGTCGCCACGTTTCACGTCGAGCAGCACCAGCGCGCCGGCGTCGTGCACGGTGTCGATGACGCGCTCCAGCACTGCCACACCGGCCGGGCCGAACGCTTCGAAGAACGCCGACTGCGGCTTCACGATCGAAACGACCGCGCCCAGCGCCTCGGCGGCGCCGAGGGCGAACCGTTCCAGCCCGCCGGCATCCAGCGGAAGGCCCCACGACTCGATCAGGCCCGGATGTGGGTCGATCCCGGCGCACAGCGGGCCACGGGCGGCGACCGCAGTCGCCAGCCGTGCCCCGAACCGTATCGTCATGACGTCGCCTTCAGGGCGGCCTGCAGGTCTTGCAGGCTGCGTACGCCGATATCTCCGCGAATCAGCGCTTCGATGCCGTGTACAGCCGCGGCAGCGCCCTGCACTGTCGTGATGCACGGGATGTCCCGCGACACCGCGGCGGTGCGGATCTCGTAGCCGTCGACGCGGGGGCCGCTGTTCCCGTAGGGCGTGTTGATGACCATGTCCACGCCACCTTCGAGGATCACGTCCACGATGTTCGGCTCGGCCTCGGTCGACCCTTCGTAGTGCTTGCGCACGCTGGAGCAGGGAACCCCGTTGCGCCGCAACACTTCCGCGGTGCCGGTCGTGGCCAGGATCTCGAACCCGAGATCGGCCAGCCGCTTCACCGGGAACACCATCGACCGCTTGTCGCGGTTGGCCACCGAAACGAACACCCGGCCGGAGGTCGGCAGCGAGCCGTACGCGCCGTGCTGCGACTTCGCGAACGCCTGCCCGAAGGACACGTCCACGCCCATCACCTCGCCGGTGGACTTCATTTCCGGGCCCAGCAACGAATCCACGCCGTGTCCCTCCGGCGTGCGGAAGCGGTGGAACGGCAGCACGGCCTCCTTGACCGCGACCGGCGAATCGGCCGGCATCCGCCCGCCGTCGCCTTCGGCGGGCAGCACGCCCGAAGCGCGCAGATCCTTGATCGAGGAGCCGGTCATGACCAGGGCCGCAGCCTTCGCCAGTGGCACCGCTGTGGCCTTCGAGACGAAGGGCACCGTGCGCGACGCACGCGGGTTGGCCTCCAGCACGTACAGCACGTCGTCCTTCAGCGCGTACTGCACGTTCAGCAGCCCGCGTACGCCGACACCGCGCGCGATGGCTTCTGTGGAACGACGTACGGCTTCAAGGTCCTGCGCGCCCAGCGTGATCGGCGGCAGTGCGCACGACGAGTCGCCGGAATGGATCCCGGCTTCTTCGATGTGCTCCATCACGCCGCCCAGGTACAGGTCGTCACCGTCGAAGAGCGCGTCAACGTCGATTTCGATCGCGTCGTCGAGGAAGCGATCCACGAGCACCGGGTGCTCGGGCGTGACCTCGGTGGCACGGTGGATGTAGCCGGCCAGCGTCTCCTCGTCGTAGACGATCTCCATGCCACGCCCGCCGAGCACGTATGACGGCCGTACAAGCACCGGGTAGCCGATCTCGTCCGCGATCCGCTTCGCACCTTCGAACGACGTCGCGGTGCCGTACTTCGGCGCGGGCAGCCCGGCGTTACGCAGCACTTCGCCGAAGGCGCCGCGGTCCTCGGCCAGGTTGATCGCCTCCGGCGGCGTACCCACCACTGGCACCCCGGCGTCTGCGAGCCGCTCCGCGAGCCCGAGCGGCGTCTGCCCGCCCAGCTGCACGATGACGCCCGCGACGGTGCCCGACTGCTGCTCCGCGTGCACCACTTCGAGTACGTCCTCGAAGGACAGCGGCTCGAAGTACAGCCGGTCGGAGGTGTCGTAGTCGGTGGACACCGTTTCCGGGTTGCAGTTGACCATCACGGCTTCGAATCCGGCCTCCCGCAACGCGATCGCCGCGTGTACGCAGGAGTAGTCGAACTCGATGCCCTGCCCGATCCGGTTCGGGCCGGAGCCGAGGATGAGCACCTTCGGCTTGTCGCCCTGCGCCGCGACCTCCGAAGTGGCCGCGGGGTCGGTCTCGTAAGCCGAGTAGTGGTACGGCGTCTTCGCGGCGAACTCGGCGGCGCAGGTGTCCACGGTCTTGAACACCGGCCGTACGCCGAGCCGGTGCCGAAGGGTGCGTACGCCGTCTTCGCCGGCCAGCTCCGGACGCAGTGCCGCGATCTGCCGGTCCGACAGCCCGGTGCGCTTCGCGCGGCGCAGCAGTTCGCCGTCCAGTACCGGTGCTTCGCGGACCTCCGCGCCGACCTCGCCGATCAGCGCGATCTGGTCGATGAACCACGGGTCGATCTCGGACGCCTCGTGCACCTGCTCGACCGTGGCGCCGAGCCGCAGCGCGCGCTCCACTTCGTACAGGCGCCCCTCATGCGGCACCCGCAGGTCGTCCAAAGTGGACTCCAGGGTGACGCCTTCGGGATCGGGCCGCGTCCAGAACCCGGTGGCCTTGGTCTCGATCGAGCGCATCGCCTTGCCGAGCGCCTCGGGGAAGCTGCGGCCGAAGGACATCGCCTCGCCGACCGACTTCATCGTGGTGGTCAGCGTCGGGTCCGCGCCCGGGAACTTCTCGAAGGCGAACCGCGGCACCTTCACCACGACGTAGTCCAAAGTGGGCTCGAACGCCGCCGGGGTCTCGCCGGTGATGTCGTTGCGGATCTCGTCGAGGGTGTAGCCGATGGCCAGCTTCGCGGCGATCTTGGCGATCGGGAACCCGGTCGCCTTCGAGGCCAGCGCACTGCTGCGCGACACCCGCGGGTTCATCTCGATCACGACCATCCGGCCGTCGTCCGGGTTGAACGCGAACTGGATGTTGCAGCCGCCGGTGTCCACGCCGACCTCGCGCAGCACCGCGATGCCGACGTCGCGCATCTGCTGGTACTCGCGGTCGGTCAGGGTCATCGTCGGCGCCACGGTGACGCTGTCGCCGGTGTGCACGCCCATCGCGTCCACGTTCTCGATCGAGCACACGACCACGACGTTGTCGTGCTTGTCGCGCATCAGCTCAAGCTCGTATTCCTTCCAGCCGAGCACGCTCTCCTCGATGAGCACCTCGGTCACCGGCGACTCGGCCAGCCCCGTGGAGGCCAGCCGCTCCAGGTCCGCCGCCGTGTGCGCCATCCCCGAACCCAGTCCGCCCATAGTGAACGAAGGCCGGATCACCACCGGCAGCCCCAGCTCCGCGACCGTCTCGCGGACCTCCGCCATGTCGTGGCACACCCGGCTGCGCGGCACCTCGCCACCGATCGTGCGCACGATGTCCTTGAACTTCTGGCGGTCCTCGCCACGCTGGATGGCGTCGATGTCCGCGCCGATCAGCTCCACCCCGTAGCGCTCCAGCACCCCCCGCTCGTGCAGGGCCACCGCGCAGTTCAACGCGGTCTGCCCGCCGAGCGTGGCCAGGAGACAATCGACCGGCCGCCCTGCGTCCTTCTCGGCGGCGATCACCTTCTCCACGAAGTCGGGCGTGACCGGCTCGATGTAGGTGGCGTCGGCGAACTCCGGGTCGGTCATGATGGTGGCCGGGTTGGAGTTCACCAGGCTCACCCGCAGCCCTTCGCCACGCAGCACCCGGCAGGCCTGCGTCCCCGAGTAGTCGAACTCGGCGGCCTGGCCGATCACGATCGGCCCGGAGCCGATCACCAGCACGTGCCGGATATCCGTCCGTTTGGGCATCAGTTTCCTTCTTTCACCAGGCGCCGCAGACCATCACGGAAGGCCTGGAAGCTTGCGGAGCGGTTGTTCTCTACGTCCATGTGCGGGGCAATGTCGCGCGCTGCGCGGACTTTCGCGAGCCCCTTCGCGTGATAACCGTGTTTTCGCAGCAGGTGCTCGAGACCTTCCCAGGCGCCGCCGGGAACCGACTCCGGATCCCGGAACTTGGCCTGGCCGCCCAGGCTGGCCGGAACCCGCGGGTAGGCCGCGTGCAGTGCCGGCACATCGCCGAGGAACCACGCCTCGAGTTCTTCGATCACGATGCGGACGAGCGTGGCGTGGGCGGGCAGCCCGGCCGCGGCGGCCATCTCCACGATCCGGGCTTTGAGCTCGACGCAATCGTCGTCGTCCCGATCGAGCAGGATGACGACACGAAGCCCGGTCATCGCCCAGTAGCGCGCGTAGTCACCGAGCCGGATCGGCAGCCGGCGGAGCAGATTTTCCTTACCGTGGAAGGAAACGACTTCGTACTCGAATCCGGGGACGATCTTCGGCAGCAGGTCGGCCAGCGCCGCTTCAGCCGACGGCTCTTCGACGAGGATCTCCAGGCGGGAAGGCGCGAGCACGGTCACCGGTGCCCCGCGAGTGGGTCGCCGAACCGGAAGTACCCCTCGGTCCACAAGTCGCCCAGCGCGCCACCGGCGTCCACCATGTGCACGATCCGCTCGTCGTCCGATATCCGTTTCACCTGCGCGTGCCCGTCCCCGGCGCGGGCGAACGCCCAGACCTCGTCCGGGCGTGAGGCGTCCACGAACCCAGGAGCGTGCGTCGCGACGATGACCTGCTCCGCGGCCGCGCCGCGAACGTCCTCGGCCAGGAGGTAGTGCAGGCGCGGATGTACCTGGTTCTCCGGCTCCTCCAGCAGGGCCACCGTCAGAGGGCTGCGCAGCGCGACCAGGTAGCCCAGCAGCAGCAGTGTGCCGTCGGAGATGTTCTCCGGCAAAATCGGCTGTTCCAGGCCCTCCTCCTTCAGCAGCACGACTTCGCTGCCGTCGCCGAGCCGAAGCGTCGACACGTCCTCCAGCCCCGGGACGTAACGGCGCAGGGACCCGAGCACCTCCGCCCACTCCCCCGGCGAGTGCTCTTTCAGTGCCTCGACGCGCGAAGCGAGATTGCCGCCGTCCGGGTCGAGGCTGGTGCTCCGGCGAGTGCCCCGGGTACCCGACCGGATGGCGGCCACATCCAGGTCGATGACGCGGACTCGGCGCATGAAGTGCCGGAACGTGGTGAGGTACCGGTTCCCGGCGAGCGCACCGAACGCGCGCACACCGAGATCCGTGGCGGTGGCCAGGTCCTGGGTACGCCAGTCCTCGTCCACGGAACCGCGAAGCCGACCTCGCCCCGAGTGGAGATCAAGGATGCCGACCAGCTCTTCCGGGTCGCCCGGAGACCACGAGAGCCGTTCGACCACCGCGACTGGTACCTCGTCCTCCTCGGCCAAGTGCAGTTCGTAGACGAAGAGCGCGCCGTCCTGGCGGCACCACACCTCGATCTCCACCGGCCCCGCCGACTCACGACTGCGGATCTCGTCCAGCCCTTCGCGGCGCCACCAGGCCGCTTCGAGTCCGTCATCGAGCGATTCGGCGACGAACCTCAGCACGTCGAAGACCGTGGACTTGCCGCTGCCGTTCGGCCCGACCAGCACGGTCACCGGGGTGAGGTCGCCGAGTTCCAGATCCCGGAGTACCCGGTAGTTCCGGATCCGGACACGCTCGATCCCCGTCACCAGCCCGGAACCGACCGTCATGACCCGGCCTTCTTCTCCGGTGTCTTGCGGGATACCCGCGCCCAGTCGTCCCCCGCCCGCGGGGCTCCGCCAGTGTGGCGCGCGCGGGACTCCATGAGATTCACGAACTCGTCGAACAGCGGAGCAGCGTCGTGCGGACCGGCCGCCGCCTCGGGGTGGTACTGCACCGAGAACGCCGGCACGTCGAAGGCGCGCACACCCTCGACCGTGTCGTCGTTCGGGCAGTAGTGGCTGATCTGCGCGGCGCCGTACGGCGAATCGAAGCGTTGCCCCGGCTCGCCTTCGAGGGCGAAGCCGTGGTTCTGCGCGGTGATCGCCACGCGGCCGGTGGCCACGTCGATCACCGGGATGTTGATGCCGCGGTGGCCATAGCGCATCTTGTACGTGGTCAGGCCCAGGGCACGGCCGAGGATCTGGTTGCCGAAGCAGATGCCGAACAGCGGGATTTGTTGTTCCAGCACGGTTTTCGTCAGCGCGGTGGCGTGTTCGGTGGTGGCCGGGTCGCCGGGGCCGTTGGACAGGAAGACGCCGTCCGGGGCCAGGGCGAGCAGTTCCTCCGCGGTGGTACGGCTGGGCAGCACGTGCACCTCGATGCCGCGCCGGCTCATCAGCCGCGGGGTGTTCGCCTTGATGCCGAGGTCGAGAGCGGCCACCCGGAACCGTCGTTCGCCGCGGGCTTCGACCACGTACGGCCGATCGGTGGAGACCTCGCCGGCCAGGTCGGCGCCCTTCATCTGCGGGCTCGCCAGCACCTGCTCGACCATGTTCTCGTCGGTGTCCAGCGCCTCGCCGGAGAACACTCCGGCCCGCATGGCCCCGCGCTCGCGCAGGTGGCGGGTCAGCGTGCGAGTGTCCACTTCGGAGATCCCGACCACGCCCTGGCGGACCAGCTCGTCGTCCAGGCCGCGGGTGGCGCGCCAGTTCGACGGCGTGCGCGCGGGATCGCGGACCACGTACCCCGAGACCCAGATCCGGGCCGACTCGTCGTCCTCGTCGTTCCAGCCGGTGTTGCCGATCTGCGGTGCGGTCTGCACCACGATCTGCCGGTGGTAGGACGGATCGGTGAGGGTCTCCTGATAGCCGGTCATCCCGGTGCAGAACACCGCCTCGCCGAGCGTCCGCCCGCGGGCGCCGTAGGCCGCGCCACGGAAGATCCGGCCGTCTTCCAGAACCAGCGCGGCCGGGCCGCGGGTGCCGTTCGCGGTGCTCACTGGGCACCTCCCTTGATGTCGTGGGGGGAAAGCTTGTCAATCCATTGTGGATAGTCGTCGAGATCGTCGCCGCGGAACCCGGTGTCCAGCTCCAGCTCGCCGAGCCGCCAGGTGAGCACGAGCAGCGCGTCGGTGCCCATCACCTTGCCCGCGATCCGGGAATCGCGGCGCGCGCCGGTGATCGCAGCGCGCGGGATCCAGAAGTCGGGTGCGCCGCCGCGTTCCACGGCGACGCCTTCGGGGTGCAGCCGCCACACCGCGCCGGTGCGCAGCCCGGCGCCGCGGGTCACCACCCGGTCCTGCCAATTGCCCGCGATGGTAGTGCTGAGGTAGAGCCCCGCGGACTCCAGCACGGTCTCGCCCGGCTCCGCGGGAACCTCCGGGAACGGGGGCACCCAGGCGCTCTGCGACCGGGACTTGCGCCGCCAGCCCAGCCACATGCCGTACAGGCAGAGCAGGAAGAAAACCACGATCGCCAGCACGAGCCAGAAGCGCTCCATCAGCGGATCTTCCCTTCCCGCGCAGTGATCCGCCCGCGCAGCAGGGTCGCTGTCACCACGCCGGGCAGCCGCATGCCCTCGTACGGAGTGTTGGCCGCGATGCTGGCCAGCTCGGCGCCGCGCACGGTCCACTCCCCCGCCGGGTCGACCAGCGTCAGGTTGGCGGGCTCCCCGGTGGCGAGCGGGCGGCCGTGATCGGGCAGGTTGCCGATCTCGGCGGGACGCTCGCTCATCACCCGGGCCACGCCGCGCCAGTCGAGCAGGCCGGGCTTCACCATGGTCTCCACGACCACCGACAGCGCGGTCTGCAGGCCGAGCATGCCGGGCCGCGCCGCGTTCCACTCGGTGTCCTTGTCCTGCGGGGCGTGCGGCGCGTGATCCGTGGCGACGCAATCGACGACGCCCTCGGCCAACGCCGCGCGAAGCCGCTCCGCGTCGCTGCCGGTGCGCAGTGGCGGGTTGACTTTGTTGACCGGGTCGTAGGTTTCGAGACGATCGTCGGTGAGCAACAGGTGGTGCGGCGTCACTTCGGCGGACACCTTGGTACCGCGCTCCTTCGCCCAGCGAAGCACATCGACCGTGCCCGAGGTGGAGACGTGGCAGACATGCAGCCGCGCGTTCGCGTGCAGCGCAAGCAGGCAGTCGCGCGCGACGATCGACTCTTCCGCCGACGCGGGCCAACCCGGGTAGCCGAGACGGGACGCCTGTTCACCTTCGTGCGCCTGCGCGCCGACAGTGAGCCGCGGCTCCTCGGCGTGCTGCGCGATCACCGCGTCGAGCGCCGTGGAGTACTCCAGCGCGCGCCGCATCAGCAGGGGGTCGGCGACGCACACGCCGTCGTCCGAGAACACCCGTACGCCCGCGACGCCCTTCGCCATCGTGCCCAGCTCGGCGAGCTTCTCGCCCTTGAGCCCGACAGTGACCGCGCCGACCGGGTGTACGTCGACCAGCCCGGCTTCCTGCCCGCGCCGCCACACGTGATCGGTCACCAGCGCGTTGTCCGCCACCGGGTCGGTGTTGGCCATGGCGAACACCGCGGTGTAGCCGCCGAGCGCGGCCGCGGCGGAACCGCTTTCGACGGTCTCGGTGTCTTCCCGGCCCGGCTCGCGCAGGTGAGTGTGGAGGTCGACGAACCCCGGCAGCAGCACCTGCCCCGCGGCCTCGATCACCTCCGCGCCTTCGGGAACGGTAATCGAACCGATCTCGGCGATCACCCCGTCCCGCACGAGAACGTCGACCGGCTCCCCCTCGCCGTACGGACGGGCGCCCTTGATCACCAAGGCGTTCGCCGCCTCCGAGGGAGGACGTTCGGCGGTCATGCAGCGGCTCCTTCACTGGCCAAGAGGTGGTACAGGACCGCCATGCGCACGTGTACGCCGTTGCGGACCTGTTCAGTCACCGCCGAAGCGGGAGAATCGGCGACCGCGTGCGCGATCTCCATCCCGCGCAGCATCGGACCGGGGTGCAGCACCACGGCGTGCTCCGCGAGCAGTGCTTGACGCCGCTCGGAGAGGCCGTAGGAGATCGAGTATTCGCGCGCCGAAGGGAAGAAGCTCTGCCCTGGGCCCCCGCCAGTCATGCGCTCAGCCTGTACGCGAAGCATCATCACGGCGTCGACCGCGGGCAGCTCGGCGTCGAGGTCGTGCGACACCGTGACGGGCAGCTTGTCGACGCCGACCGGAAGCAGCGTCGGCGGGGCGACGAGCACTACTTCGGCGCCGAGCGTGGTCAGCAGGTGGATGTTGGACCGCGCGACGCGGCTGTGCAGCACGTCGCCGACGATCGCGATCCGGCGGTCCTGCAGGCTGCCGAGACGCTCTCGAAGCGTGGCAGCGTCAAGGAGCGCCTGCGTCGGATGCTCGTGCGTGCCGTCGCCCGCGTTGACCACCGAAGTACCGGCCTCGGCGAGCCAGCCGGACAACCGGTGCGCGGCGCCGGATGCGGGGTGCCGGACGATCATGCAGTCGGCCCCCGCGGCGGCGAGGGTGAGCGCGGTGTCCCGCAGCGACTCGCCCTTGTTCACCGAGGAGCTGGACGCGGACACGTTGATCACGTCCGCGCTCATCCACTTCCCCGCGATCTCGAAGGACACCCGGGTGCGCGTGGAGTTCTCGTAGAACAACGTGATCACGGTGCGGCCGCGCAGCGTCGGCAGCTTCTTCACCTCACGCCCGAGCAGCGTGTGCTTCAGCTCGTCGGCGGTGTCGAGCACGGCCGTGGCGGTGGCCGCGTCCAGCCCGTCGGTGGCGAGCAGATGCTTCACCGGGTTTCTCCTTCCGGCGCGCGAAGCAGCACCGCGTCCCGGCCGTCCGTTTCGGACAGCAGCACGGAGACGCCTTCGGCTCGCGCGGTGGGCACGTTCTTCCCGACGTAGTCGGCACGGATCGGCAGCTCGCGGTGCCCGCGGTCGACCAGCACCGCCAGCTGCACCGCACGCGGGCGGCCGTGATCGCGCAACGCGTCGAGAGCGGCGCCGATCGTGCGGCCGGAGAACAGGACGTCGTCGACGAGGATCACCACCCGGTCGTCGATGCCGCCCGCGGGCAGCTGCGTCTGCTCAAGGGCGCGCGGCGGACGGCGGCGCAGATCGTCGCGGTACAGGGTGATGTCGAGGGCGCCGTGCGGCGGCTCGGCACCGGCGAACTCGCCGATGCGGGCGGCCAGGCGGGCGGCCAGCGGGGTGCCGCGGGTGGGAATGCCGAGCAGCACCGGGTGCTGCTCGGGCGGACCGGCCCCGAGGGCGGTCTTCTCGATGACCTGGTGGGCCATCCGGGCTATCGTGCGCGCGACATCACCGGCCGAGAGCAGCTCCCGCTGCCCCGCCGGCTCCGCCGCGCCACGCGGACGTGACGACAAGGCGGACCTCCTTCCCCGCCTCTCCGGACGGGTCCTTAAAGGACGTCGGCTTCCGGCCGGCGCCGGAAACCGCACCGACAGTAGCAGGGCCGGTCAATCATCCTTCCGAGTGGTCCGAACAGGCCCGTCACCTGCGCGGACGGACGTTCCGCTTGACCTGGTGACAACTATGCGTAACCATTACTCTGAGTATTCGACTCGAGGAGTCCCCGTCCCGGTCGTTCCGGCCGGTGTGGGGTGAGGAAACGGAGAACCACCAGATGGGCGATTACGCCAAGGCGCTCGGGGCCAAGCTCCGCGGGATCCGCCAGCAGCAGGGCCTGTCCCTGCACGGGGTCGAGCAGAAGTCCGGCGGCCGCTGGAAGGCCGTCGTCGTCGGCTCGTACGAGCGCGGGGATCGCGCCGTCACCGTGCAGAAACTGGCCGAGCTGGCCGACTTCTACGGGGTCCCGGTGGTCGAACTGCTGCCGGAGGGCCGGGTGCCCTCGGGTGCCGAGCCCGCCACCAAGATCGTGATCAACCTCGAGCGGCTGCAACAGCTGCCCGCGGAGAAGGTCGGCCCGCTCGCCCGGTACGCGGCCACCATCCAGAGCCAGCGCGGGGACTACAACGGCAAGGTGCTCTCCATCCGCACCGAGGACCTGCGCTCCCTGGCGATCATCTACGACATGACCCCGGGCGAGCTCACCGAGCAGCTCATCGACTGGGGCGTCCTGCCACCGGAAGCCCGGCCGTCCAAAGAGGACTGATCCCCCGCAGGCGGATCGCGCGCGACGTGGTGGGCGTCCCCGGCAGGGGGAAGCCGGGAACGCCCACCACGCGACGGACCGCCCAGGGGTCAGTGCTCGTCGGCAGGGTGCGGTGGCACCGCGCCGGGTGGTGAGCCCGGCCGTTCACCGGCCCGCTCACGGCAACCGAGTTTGCGCCGGGCTCAGCCCCTCCGCCCGTGCGAACGGATCCGTTCGCACGCTCGCCAGGTCCGTCGAGACGGGTGAAAGATGCCGGTCATCCGGCTCCACACCGTGATCAACACCCGATGAACGTCCCTTTTGCCGGGTTACCGCTGCGCACGGTGATCAACTCGCCGACCAGGCGCTCCACCATGATCACCAGCGTTCGGAATCGATTTTCACTCGATCAGGTGATGGCAAGGGGCTTTTGCTCACCGCCGGGTACGACGGCGACCCCCGGACGCGACGAAGGCCGCGTCCGGCGGAAACCAGGAGAACGCGGCCTTCCGAACCTGCCGGCAGCGAGCGGGTTCACACGATCGCTCCCGAACTCGCCCTCAGCGGCCAGGAGAACGAACGATCATCGCCGCAAGCGCTTTGGTGACCGGGCAGACGCAGATGCCGCCTACGGCACACCTACAGCCCACAGAACAAACCTCACCAGTGCGGCACCGCTTCCGAGCGGCGCGAGCCGACCGGCGCCTACCCCGAAGGCGGTGAAGGGTCCCTTCACGGACTCTGAGGCCAGGGCCCCGGCAAAGTTGGTCGGGGGCCCGGCAGCGGGCGATGCGGAGGTGTGTGTGCGACCACCTCGTGGCGTGCGCCGGACCGGTTTCGGGTCCGTGAAGGGACCCTTCACAGACTCAGAGTCCGTGAAGGAGGTCCTTCACGGACCTCCACACCGACTTTGCCGACACCCTGGACCCTAGGGCTGTAAAGGGTCCCTTCACAGCCTTGCCGCCGGGGTTAGTGCTCGGTGACGTGGCCGCGGTCGACGGCGAGGCGGCGGGTGACCGAGACGGCGTCCAGCATCCGGCGGTCGTGGGTGACCAGCAGCAGGGTGCCCGGGTAATCGTCCAAAGCGGACTCGAGCTGTTCGATCGCGGGCAGGTCGAGGTGGTTGGTGGGCTCGTCCAGCACCAGCAGGTTGACCCCGCGGGCCTGCAGCAGGGCCAGCGCGGCCCGGGTGCGCTCGCCGGGCGAGAGCGTGCCGGCCGGGCGCAGCACGTGCGCCGCCTTGAGGCCGAATTTCGCCAGCAGGGTGCGCACTTCCGCGTCCGCGAAAGCAGGGACCTCACGCGCGAATGCCTCGGCCAGCGGCACCTCCCCCAGGAACAACCGTCGAGCCTGGTCGACCTCGCCGACCACGACGCCGGGACCGAGCGCGGCATTGCCCTCGTCGAGCGGCACCCGGCCGAGCAACGCGGCCAGCAGCGTGGTCTTGCCCGCGCCGTTCGCCCCGGTGATCGCGACCTTGTCCGCCCAGTCCACCTGGAGATCCACCGGACCGAGCGTGAACCCGCCACGGCGCACGACCGCTCCGCGCAGCGTGGCGACGACCGCACCGGCACGCGGGGCCGCGGCGATCTCCATCCGCAGCTCCCATTCCTTCCGCGGCTCCTCGACCACCTCCAGCCGCTCGATCATCCGGTCGGTCTGCCGGGCCTTCGACGCCTGTTTCTCGGTGGCCTCACTGCGGAACTTGCGGCCCACCTTGTCGTTGTCGGGGGCCTTGCGCCGGGCGTTCTTCACGCCCTTCTCCATCCACGCCCGCTGCGTGCTCGCCCGGGATTCCAGCGCGGCGCGGGTGTTCGCATACTCCTCGTACTCCTCCCGCGCATGCCGCCGCGCGACCGCTCGTTCCTCCAAATAGGACTCGTACCCGCCGCCGTACGCCCGCACCTGACGCTGGGCCAAGTCCAGCTCCACCACGCGATCCACCGTGCGGGCAAGGAACTCCCGGTCGTGACTCACCAGCACGGTCCCGGCGCGCAGCCCGGTGACGAACCGCTCCAGCCGGGCCAGCCCGTCCAGGTCGAGATCGTTCGTGGGCTCGTCGAGCAGGAACACGTCGTACCGGCTCAGCAGCAGCGACGCCAGCCCGGCGCGGGCAGCCTGCCCACCGGACAGCGACGTCATCGGCTGGTCGAGATCGACGGTCAGGCCGAGGTCCGCGGCCACCTCGGCGGCCCGGTCGTCGAGGTCGGCGCCGCCCAGCGAGAGCCAGCGGTCGAGCGCGGTGCCGTACGCGTCGTCGGCGCCTTCCGCCCCCGCCGTGAGCGCTTCGGTGGCGGCGTCGAGCGCGGCCTGCGCCTCTGCCACCCCGGTCCGGCGAGCGAGGAACTCGCGCACCGCTTCGCCCGCGCGCCGTTCCGGTTCCTGCGGGAGGTGGCCGACCGTGGCGGCCGGCGGGTTCAGGCGGATCTCCCCCGACTCCGGCCGGGCCAACCCCGCCAGCGTGCGCAGCAGCGTGGACTTGCCCGCTCCGTTGACCCCGACCAGCCCGATCACGTCACCCGGGGCGACGACCAGATCGAGTCCGGCGAAGAGAACGCGATCACCGTGGCCCGCGGCCAGGTCCTTCGCGACGAGTGTGGCGCTCATGTCGCGGCCGAGTCTACGGGCACCGCCGCGAGCGGCCGCAGCGTGTGTGTCGAGTGGCGTGATGGTCACTCCCAGTGGGTACTCTGGGCGGGTTGTCGGGGCAGAAAGCAGTCGTATACAGCAGTGAGGTCGGTGAAGAGCAATGGCGGATCCCGCCCCTCCGGTCACTCTCGGTGAGCGGAGGAAGCCGCGCGGCGCGGCGCCCCGCCCGAAGGTGAGCAGGCGCCGGGAGGTGAGCCACGCCAGCGCCCGGTCGTTGCTGATGACCGTGCTCGGTGAGTACGTGCTGCCCCGCGACCGTCCGGTGTGGACTTCGATCCTGGTGGAGGCGCTGGGCCTGCTGGAGGTCGAAGAGAAGTCCGCCCGGCAGGCCCTGGCCCGATCGTCGGCCGAGGGCTGGCTGGTGTCCGAACGGGTCGGCCGCCGCGTGCGCTGGTCCCTGACCCCACCCGGCCGCAGGCTCCTCACTGAGGGCGCCGACCGGATCTACGCCTTCGGCCGCGACGCGCTCGGCTGGCAAGGCCGCTGGCTGATGCTGATCGTCTCGGTCCCCGAGGCGAAACGGGATCTGCGGCACCGCCTGCGCACCCGCCTCACCTGGGCCGGCTTCGGCTCCCCCGTGGCAGGCGTCTGGGTCAGCCCGGACCCCCGCCGCGAACGCGAGGCCCAGCAGATCGTCGCCGAACTCGGCCTCGATGCCCAGGCGATGTCGTTCACCGCCGCCTACGGCGAAATCGGCGGCGAGGAGGGCATGGTCGCGCGTTCGTGGGACCTGTCGGAGCTGACCGACCGGTACGAGGACTTCATCGACCGGTTCACCGGCCTGAGCCCGTCCGGCGGCCGCCCCGTGCTGCGCGCCCAAACCGAGCTGGTGCACGAATGGCGCCGCTTCCCGTTCCTCGACCCGCAACTCCCCGGCGCCCTGCTCCCCGCCGGCTGGAGCGGCACGAAGGCCGCCGAACTGTTCCACCGCAAGCACGTCGAGTGGCGCCCCGGCGCACAGGCGTACTGGGACGACCTGATCGAGACCGAGGAACGCGGGGTCTGAGCCTGACCCCCACCTGCGCTGTTGTGGCACGTTCGCGCAGGTGGGGGCGGTAGGACGACCTCCCTGCGAGCGAGGTGGAGGGACCCGCTAGAGTACTCAGTACGCACTTCACGGGAGTCCGGCGACGGGGTTCCGGCGGGGTGTTGAGTCCGGGCTGTGGCGCAGTTTGGTAGCGCACTTGACTGGGGGTCAAGGGGTCGCAGGTTCAAATCCTGTCAGCCCGACCGGATCGGCCACGTTCACGCAGGTGGACGTGGCTTTCTTCATGTCTGGGCATGACTCAGCCCCGGGGCTGCCCACATTTTGCCCACATGCCCCGGGGC